>NZ_JBICTU010000007.1:0-266673 GCF_043197795.1 Sphaerisporangium sp. NPDC049003 | reverse complement strand
GCCACCACGTCTACAGCCACCGACGCACCCTCAATCTGTTCAAGATGGAAGTGAGGGAATCAAGCTGACCAAATCACAAACTCGCCGGGGCCCTGGTACTGGACGAGGTCTCGCCTGGAATCCAGGCGCCGGGATACCACTTCACGGCCTATCTCTTGTGGGACGGATTCGTCGAACGGCGGAGCGATCTCCCAATGGCGGAGATGGACGAGCTCGGAGGTCTTTTGGGGGTGGCCAGGGAAACTCTCCGTGGGCACTTCCGACAGCGTGACCGGGAGCGCAGAGCCAGGCTGATCCAGGAGTGGAAGCGCGAGGAGGTCTATCCTTACTCGGGGGAGCCCACCGAACCGACGCAGGCGGTGGAGCGCCAGATGTTCGACGAGGTGGCGACCACGATCGCGCGCCGTATCCCAGGTTCCCAGCAGAACCGGAAGACAACCCTCCGGCTGCTCAAAGAGATCATCGCCCATGATCCCAGCGGGCTCTACCCGGTTCTGGACGAGCTGTTCCGGCTGCCACAGTCAGAGCAGGAGGAGCTCAAGCGGATTCTCCAACGAACGAGCCTCTCCGATGTGGTCAAGGCGACCGGGCAGGTGGCCGACCGGCTGGACTTCATCGCCGTGCTCAAGAAACTCGTGTTCGAGCCGGAGATCAGCAGGACGGTCAAGGAGCGAAGAGAGCTTCACAAAATCCTTGAGCGTGAGACGTGGGTGTTCGGGGACGCCTACGCGCTGATGGTCAGCGATCAGAGCCTGGATACGGTGCTCATGCGTCACTTGAAAGCGTTGGGCCGTGACCCTGAAGCCGGTCGGCTTGTCCCGGTGCGCAGAGAAGACGGTCGCCAGGGAATCGTCGACCTCATGCTCGGCAAAGCGCGCCGGGGGAGTGCCGGGCGCGAGCATCTCGTGGTGGAACTCAAGGCCCCCAGTGTGAAGATCGGCCAGATGGAGGTCGGTCAGATCAAGAGCTATGCCCAGGCGGTCGTCGACGATCCGCAGTTTCGCGATGCTCGGGTTTCCTGGAATTTCTGGGTCGTCTCCACAGAGATGGACGACATCGTCCGGAGGGATGCGACAGCCCCGAATCGGCCGCCCGGCTGTATCGCCGAGTGGGAGGGGGGCGTCCGTATCTGGGCGCGAACGTGGAGTGAGGTCATCGACGACTGTGAGGACCGCCTCCATTTCTACCGAGACCGACTGAATCACGATCCAGCCACGGAGCACGCGTTGGACTATCTCCGACGAGTGCATGGCGACGTCATGCCGGAGGCGGCCGCGAGTGCGGTCGCCTATTGACGCTGCTTGACCTGGCCGTGCTGGTCTTACCTTGGAGCCGCGTGGTTGAGAAGGTGGACCGATGAGCATCCTGCGTGACTTCTTGAAGACGTACGTCGGGGACGGATCGGTGCCGGGGGTGGTAGGTCTGGTGGCCCGGGGCGGCGGGGTCGAGGTGGAGGCCGTCGGGTCTGTCGACGTCGACGGCACATCCCCGATGGCCAGGGACACGATCTTCCGTATCGCTTCGGTCAGCAAGCCCGTCATCGCCGCGGCGGTCATGATGCTGGTCGACGAAGGCCGCATCGCGCTGGACGACCCGATCGGAGAATGGTTGCCGGAACTGGCGTCACCGAGCGTGGTCCGGACGCCGGACGGTCCGGTCGATGACGTGGTCCCGGCTGCCCGGCCGATCACTGTGGAAGATCTGCTCACCTTCCGTGCCGGGTACGGGTTTCCGTCCGACTTCTCTCTGCCGGCGATCGCCCCGTTGTTCACTGAACTGAACCAGGGGCCACCGCAACCTCAACTCATCCCGGCGCCGGACGAGTGGATGGCGAGGCTGTCCCGCATCCCGCTGCTGTGTCAGCCGGGGGACGCCTGGCTGTACAACACCTGCTCCGACATCCTGGGCGTGCTGATCGCCAGGGTCTCTGGCCGCCCGTTGCCCGAGTTCCTGGCCGAGCGGCTGTTCGAGCCGCTGGGCATGGTCGACACGGGATTCGACGTTCCGACCGGCAAGCTCGACCGGTTCACCTGTTACTACCGCATCGATCCGGCCGGGGGCCTGAACCTGGTGGACGCACCCGGCGGGCAGTGGAGCAGCCCGCCCGCGTTCCCGTCCGGCGCCGGAGGGCTGGTCTCGACCGCCGACGACCTGCTCTCCTTCGCCAGGATGATGCTCGCCGAAGGGACCGTCGACGGTCGCCGACTGCTGTCGCTCGCGTCCGTACGGCAGATGACCAGCGACCAGCTGACCCGGTCCCAGCGTGACGCGAGCGTGCTGTTCCTGGAAGGGCAGGGGTGGGGCTTCGGCGGCTCGGTCGACGTCGAGGCCATCGATCCCTGGAACGTCCCGGGACGCTACGGCTGGGTCGGCGGCACCGGAACGGCGGCGCACCTCATACCGTCTACCGGCACGGTCACCATCCTGCTCAGCCAGGTGGAGATGACGGGACCGACCCCGCCCCCGCTGATGCGCGACTTCTGGCGGGAAATGACCAGGTAGGCCCCGCGTCGGGGTCATCCGCCGGCACAGGGCATCTCAGACGTTGCCGAGAATCCGCGTGACCTCGATCTCGATCACGACCCGTTCGGGGTTCTGCCGGGGCGCGCGGTAGCGCTGCGCGTACCGGTGCTCGGCGTCGGCGATCTCGTCGGGGTCGTCCCGGATCACGGCACGCCCTTCCAGGGTGGACCAGCGCCGCCCGTCGACCTGGCAGACGGCGACCGGCGCGCCCCCGGGCCCGGCCGCGGCCACCAGTCGGGCCTTGTACGACCCACGCGAGGTGATCACCCGAGCGGTCGCCGTGCCGAGGTCGAGCGTCACCCCGACCGGCACGACATGCGGCGTCCCGTCGGAACGGACGGTGGTCAGCGTGCACAGGTGCCGCTCACTCCAGAACGCGGAGAACGGCTCACCCCGTCCTGCCAGGTCCGCACGCGGGGCTTTCCCCGGCATCTTCGTCTATCCCGGCAGCACATATGGGGCGGCCGGGGCCCCCTCGGTCAGGTACTGCTTGATCAAGGCAGTGAGGCCGAGCGGGTAGACGGTCTGGCGGGTACGGCCGAGTTCGGTGAGATCCCACCACTGCCAAGCGAGGATGTCGTCGGTCTGGGTGGCCTGAGCAGGGTCAACCTGATCGGCGGGAATATGGGCGATGAAGTACTTTTCGACCTGCTCAGTGAGCTCTCCATGGATCATGTGGGTCTTGGCGCGGGAGGCGAGCTGCGGGCCCAACTCGACCTCTTCGATGCCAAGCTCCTCACGCAGCTCACGGATCGCCGCCTGGGTGTGGGTCTCACCCGCGTCCAAGGCGCCGCCCGGGGTTGCCCAGAACACGCCGTTGCCTTCTTCATAGCGCAGGAGGAGCACCTGATCGCTATCGTCGAGAACGATCACGCGGGCGGCTTGGCGAAGTCGAACGGCGGTCATGCCTTGATTGTCGCAGGCCGCAACTCATGGTCGCTTCTCCACGACGTAGTCTCCCAGGCAGAGCGCGTCCAGGTCGGTGGCCTGGAAGGTGGCCAGGGCGTCCGCGGGTGACTCGACGATCGGTTCACGGTCGTTGAACGAAGTGTTCAACACGACCGGCACCCCGGTGATCTTCCCAAAGTGTTCGATCACGGCGGCGAAACGGGCGTTGATATTGGGGTCGACGGTCTGGGCGCGGGCTGTGCCATCGACGTGGACGACACCGGGAATCAGGTGGGCTTGGCCGGGGTGGACAGTCGGCGCCAGCAGCATGAAGGGTGATCCGTCGGGGTCGAGGTCGAACCAGTGGGAGGCATCGGCCTGCAGGACGGCGGGCGCGAACGGACGGAACGGCTCCCGGTGCTTGATCCGATCGTTGAGGGCATCGCGGGAGGCGATCGTACGCGGGTCAGCGAGGATGGAGCGATGGCCGAGCGCGCGGGGTCCAAGCTCGCTGCCGCCGTCGAACCAGCCGATCAGCTTGCCGTCCGCGAGAAGCTGCGCCGCAGTTGTGGTGATGTCGCTTTCGCGCCGCCACGTGAACGGGACGAAGGCTCGCTCGACCAGACCGGAGCGGGGGTCACGGTTGAGCGCGAGTTCGATTTCCTCATCGCTATAGGCGCGGCCGAAGGAGTCATCGGCCAGCGGGCGGCGTGGAAGTTCGCCTGTGAGCCGGTGGAACCCGTACAGGGCGCAGCCGAGGGCCTGGCCGCGATCGGAGGCGGGTGGAGGAACGAACAACGCGGTGACCTTTGGGAGGCGGCGGATCTGGTCGTTGGCGACGCAGTTGAGCGCGACCCCGCCGGCCAGGCACAGACGGGTGATCCCGGTTTCGGCGATAACGTTTTCGACGAGTCCGGTCAGGACTTGTTCGACCTGGGCCTGTAGGTAAGCGGCGGCGTCGATGCCGCGCTGGTCGGTGCCCTTGCTGCCGGGTGGCCCGAAGTCCCAGCCAGTGCGGGCGGTCAGCTCGGCGATCCCGGCGGAGTGGGTGGCGGTCAGTCGCCCGTACACGCGAGTGTCGTGCAGGTCGAACAATGGGGCGGCGAACGCGCCGGGATCTCCGTAGGAGGCCAGTGCCATGGTCTTGCCGGCTTCCTGGGCAGACCAGCCGAGCCATTCGGTGAACGCCTCGTAGGTGGCGCCGATCCCGCCCGCCCGTCTTCGGGAGGGATCGTTGCCGCCGAACCGGGTGATGCCGTCGCGGTTGGCTGCATAGAAGGTCTCGGTGTCGGCGTTGTTGCCGGCACCGTCAGTGACCACGATGGTCGTCTCCTCGTGTGGGCCGAGACAGTAGGCGGTATAGGCGTGGGACAGGTGGTGGTCGACGATGATGATCCGGCCGGGGTCGACTCCCAGGTACCGCAGACCCGTGTCAGCGGAGGTCGCCGGGGTGCGGCCAAAAGAGCTGGCGACCACCAGGTCGACGTCAGAGAGACTGAGGTCGGCGGCGCGCAGGCAGTACAGGACGGCGTTGAGCCAGCCGGGGCTGTAGCGGCGGCGATTGAGCCGCTCCTCGCCGATCGCGACCATGAGATCCGGCGTGAGGAGGGCGGCGCCGCCGTCGTGGCCGAAATTGACGCCGATCACGCACGGTGTTTGGCTGCTCATGGGGCGGCTCCGTTGAGATCGTCGGTGGGCAGGACGTTGAGCGGATTCCACAGCCGAGTAAGGCCGTGAAGCTGGATGAGGCTGGCGAGTTGGAACATCTGCATCAGCCCGCCTCGGTAGGCAAACGCATCGGTGACGGTGCCACCCAGGACCGCCGAGCCGCCCAGTTTGCGGTAGAAGCCGCCAAATCGGGCATCGACGCCCGGCTTGGCTGGAGCTGTGGGCGGGTGCGCGGGGACGGTGGCTCCGGCGGTGCGCAGTTCATCGGCTACGGCGGACAGAACAGCCGAGAGGGTAAGCCGATCGGTGTCGATGACCAGCGGCGGGTGAGGACACAGGCTGGGCGCGTGCTCGGTGTAGAACTCCGACATCCGCTCCAGAAGGCCCCGCTCGTACCATTGGCGCCAGCGTGGATGGGCCGGGCGACCCCCGCGGCGCTCCAAGCTGGCCGTGACGCTCACCAGCAGGATCACCGTTCGCAGGCCGCTGTCATAGAGGGGCTCGATGTGTCGGCGGTAGTAGGCGACGGCTTTGCTGTACGGCAGGGTGGCCTCGCGGCGGGAGGCCCAGGTGTAGGCGAGCACGCCCAGGTGGTTGCGGTCGCACACCACCACATCCGAGCAGGCGGTGAGGTCTCGCGCGCGCAGCGCTGCCGCGCGGGCCCTTTCTTGCCGCAGGTACCACAGCGTATGGGCTGCGGGGGCGCTGTGGACCGGAGTCCCGGTGCCGCTGCTGAGCTTGATGTTCGGCTCGCTGAAGAACAGGGCACTATCACCGAGGGTGGGCACCAGCGCGCCGAGCAACGTGGTCTTTCCTGCTCCCGGCGGGCCTTCGAGTGCGAGCGCTATCGGGCCCGTCATCGGGCCGAGCCTTCCAGGCGGGGGCCGGTGGCCGCGACGGTGGTCCAGTTTCCGCCGGTGTTCGCCGACTCCAGTGCGGCCGTGGCCAACGCGAGGCTGCGCAGGTGGTCGGTGATGTCGTGCTCGGGAATGGCGCTGGCTTCAAGAGCGTGGACAAACGCCGTGTAGGCGCCGAGGATCCCGTCGGGCACCCACTCGCCGGGCGGCGTGAACGTCTCGGAGCCGCAAGCGGTGTGCAGGGCGGCAGTGCTGTAGGTGGCCTGAGCGTCGGCCCGGTCGCCGTTAACATGCCAGGCGCTGGACCAGGCCTGCGGGCTGCGGGTCCGGTTGTACATGGTCAGACAGGCGACGAGCGGGGCGTCGAACGCCAGCATGATCGTGTAGGTGAGTGGGCAGCGGGCACGCTGGCCGGGCAGGATGCTTGCGCGCGCCGATACGGCGACCGGGTCGCTCCTGGCAAGCTGGCGGGCGAGGTCGAGGTAGTGCAGCCCGTGGTCGAGAAACAGGTAGCCGGGATGGTCGGTGTACCAGGTGCCCTCGTCCTCGCAGAAGTGGTGGACGTGCGCCAGATGGGCGAGGTCGCCGAGCCGTCCGGTCCGGGCCCAGTCGAGCAGCAGCCGTTGCGCAGGCGCCCACCGAAGGTTGTGGTTAACCGCAACCGGAACGCCCGCTTGTGCCGCTTCCCGGGCGATGGCGGTCGCCTCGTCCAGCGTGTAGGAGACCGGTTTTTGCAGCAGCAGCGGCTTGCCGTATGGAAGAAGTTCGCGGACCAGGTTCAGGCGGCCGTCCGGCCGGGTCGCGACGTCGATGAGGTAGCCTACCGTACGCAAATAATCTTGCGTACGGCCCGCATGGTGCTCGACACCGTGCCGGTCGAGAAGCGGGCCGAACTGCCTGCGCTCGGCGACTACCGCGCCGCCATCAGCGCTCAAGTCCCGGCCTGAGTGACTCCAAGTAGCCGCCGTCCCGGTGGGCCTGCCGGTCGAGCTCGGCCTTCAGCCTGCCGAAACAGGGCGAGGTCGAAGATGGGACTTGCCGTCGATCGCGTCCAGATCGGTCACATGCACAGCCAAGCCGTCAACGTTGAGAAGCTGCGGGACGGACTCCGCAGGCTGTGCAAGCGCGGGGGCCGCAACTGCGGGTCGCTCCTCGCAACAGGGGTGGACCGCCATGAGATGGGTGCACGGTTGTAACGATCATGGGATGTCAGTTCAGGGTGTGACGCCTCCACATGGCTGAGCGGCCGACACCGTCGGCGGCGATGATCCCTTCATCCCTCATTTCGTTGAGAACCAGGCGGATCGTCTGGTCGCTGATGCCTGGAAGCGCGGCACGAATGTCGGTGATCCTGAAGATGGGGGGTCCCTGCCGCATCACGTAGTTTCTGACACGGTCCTGCTTGGTGCCGGGTGAGTGTTCGGCTGCGGCGCGTGCGGCGAAGACCTGGTATCCCTGGGCGAGCAGCTTGGTGAAGTAGCACAGCCACGGCCAGGGATCGGCGGTGTCCTGGTGCCAGCCGTGGGTCGAGTCCAGCAGGGCCTGGTAGTAGGAGTCAGGCGATCTGGCGATGACCTGCTCCAGGCTGACATAGCGCACCACACCGTATCCAGCGTCCATGAGCAGGGCGTTGGTGAGCGCTCGGGCAATCCTGCCGTTGCCATCCTCAAAGGGGTGGATGACCAGCAGGTCCAGGATGAACAGGCCGACCAGGAGGACGCTGTGGTGCTGTCCCTCGTCGACCGCCTTCAGGTAGCGCTCAATCAATTCGTGGACGTGGAAGTCGGTCTCGGCCGCGCTGACGGGACGGAACCGTTCGATCAGAGTTCCGTCGGGCATCCGATCTACGACCAGGTTGTCTTCCCTCTTGAACCGGCCTCCCGGTGCGGCCGTGTGGACGAAGAGCAGCCGGTGCAGGTGAAGCAGCAGGCCGGTGTTGAGTGGCCGCCAGTCGTGCTGGAAGAGGTAGTCCAGGGCATCGCGCGCACCTGCGAGTTCCTCCTCGCTCCGGCTCCGGAAGGCTGTGGCTTGTCCGCGGATGATGCGTTCGGCGCGAACGGGGTCGGGGACGACGATTCCCTCGATGGCGGAGGATGCGGTGATGCTGGCCACTCGGGCGCGGTCGGCGAGTTCTTGCAGCAGGCCGGGCAACTGGTCCCGGTACAGCGCTTCGCAGCCGCGGCCGAAGTCGACGGCGCTCAGAGTGGTCACGATCCGGGAGGGCACTCTGTCCAGAACGCGATCAAGGTCAATAAAGGTTCGCATGGCTCCTCGGAACGGCGAGCGAACTACGCAATAAATGACGTAAACTACCTAATCAATGATCCAATTAGTTAGTTTAGCGCATTGATTGGCGGTGGACTGCCCACCCACATGACCCTTCACAGCGCACGCAGGGTGCTTGACACCGTTCCGACGGAGAAGCGGGCCGCCCTGCCTGTGCTCGGTGACCACCGCGCCGCCGTCAGCGCTCCAGTCCCGGCCTGATGCGAGTGAACCCCTGGGAGCTGAGGGGATCAGGAAGGCCCGCTCGATAGCTTCCTCTACAGGGCGTTTTCGTGCTTGAGGAGCCATTCCTTGACGGGGGTGCCGTAGTAGTAGCCGCCGAAGCCGCCGGCGGAGGGGAGTACGCGGTGGCAGGGGACGAACGGGGCGACGAGGTTCTGGGCGCATGCCGACCCGGCCGCCCGCGCCGCGGTCCTCGGCAGCCCGGCCCGCTCGGCCAGTTCCGCGTAGCTCACCGTCGTTCCCGCAGGGACGGCGCGCAGCGCCGCGAGCAGCCGTTGCCGGGTCGGCGTCCCCGGCTGGTCGAGCTCTACGGTGTCGAGAGCGAACAGGTCGCCGTCGAGGTAGTCCCGTACGGCCCGAGCGGGCTTGCCGAGGTCGTCGACGAGCTGGAGGGGGAGCGCGGTGAGCGTCCCCGGCAGCCGTACATGCATCGCACCGGGGTCGGCGGTGAACCCCGCGGCGACCAGCACGTCCTCATGTACGAGCAGCGAGAGCGGCCCGGTCGGAGTCGGCAGGACCTGTGCGTCGATCGTTGCGTTCATGGCGTCTCCGAGCTCCAGAGGTGTAGCGCGGCGTACGCCCGCCAGGGGCGCCACCGCTCGGTGTCGTCTTCGGGGATGTCGAGTGCCTTCATGGCCCGCCGGAGGCCGAGGTCGCCGGAGGGCCAGGCGTCGGGGTCGCGCAGGGCGCGCATCACGATGTAGCCGGTGGTCCACGGCCCGATGCCCGGGATGTCCAGGAGCCGGGACGCGGTCTCGGCCGGGTCCGCCCCGCCGTCGAGGTCGAGCTCGCCCGAGGCCGTCTTCTCGGCGAGGATCTTCAGCGTCGTGACGCGCCGCCCGGTCAGCCCGAGCCCGGACAGATCGGCCCCCGCCAGCCACTCGGCCTTCGGGAACAGCAGGCGCGGTCCATCGGCGTCCGCACCCACCCGCGCGCTCCTGCCACCGTCGTAAGGCTGGTCGGACGGTCCGGCCAGGGGTCCGGGTGGGGACGGGGGTCCGGCGAGGGCTGCGACGTCGTAGGGCTTGGCAGGGGTTCCGGCGCGGATGGCGATGCGGCCGAGTAGCGTCCTGGCGCCGGCGACCGAGACCTGCTGGCCCACCACGGCGCGTACCGCCAGCTCGAAGCCGTCGAAGGCGCCGGGCACGCGCAGCCCCGGACGTCGCTCGACCAGCGGGCGGAGCGCGGTCGCGCGGAGGGCGTCGGCGATGGCGCCGGGGTCGGAGTCGAGGTCGAGCAACCGGCGGCACCGGGAGACGATCCTCGCCAGGTGACGGGTGTCGTCGAGGGTCACCGACAGCCTGATGTGCCCGACGGCGGGAGCCAGAGTGATCACCCCTCCGGGCACGGCGCGGCGGTAGCCGGTGGGGCTCGCCTCCTCGACCCCCGGGACAGCGCGGGAGGCCAGGAAGCCGAGCAGGGTCTCCGCGTCGTACGGCGGCCGGTAGTTCAGCCGCAGCGTGAGCGTCGCGGGCATGCCGGGAGTGACGCCCCGCGACGACCCGGCGACCCGGGAACCCGATGTCGGGGCTCCAGGAGACGCGATGGCCTGGGAATCGTGGTTCACCGCTCCAGCGGACTCGGTGGTCTGGGAACCCTGGTTCGCGGCTTCAGCGGAGGTGGTGGTCCGGGAGCCTGGTCTGGTGGTTCTCGCGGAGGCGGCGCGGGCGAGGGGGCCCGAGGTGGTGCGGAGGTCGCTGGGCGCGAAGCCGTACGCCTCCTTCATCGTGGCGTTGAACTGGCGCACGCTGCCGAACCCGGCGGCGAACGCCACGTCGGTGATCGGCAGCGGGGTCTCGGTCAGCAGTTGCTTGGCGAGCAGCAGCCGCCTGGTCCTCGCCACGGCCAGCGGACCGACGCCGAGCTGGGCCGTGAACAGGCGCAGGAGGTGCCGTTCTGTGACGTGCAACCGGCTCGCGAGGCCCGCGACGCCGTACTCGTCGGCCACGCCGTCGTCGATCAGCCGCATCGCCCGTCCGACGAGGTCGGCGGCGACGTCCCAGCCGGGATCTCCCGGGCTGAGCTCGGGGCGGCAACGGCGGCACGGGCGGAACCCCGCCGCCTCCGCCGAGGCGGCGTGCCGGTAGAACCGGACGTTCTGCCGTGCGGGCGTACGGGCCGGGCAGATGGGGCGGCAGTAGATGCCTGTCGAGGTGACGGCCGTGTAGAACCGCCCGTCGAACCTCGTGTCGCGAGCGCTCGCCGCCCTGTAACAGGAGTCGAAGTCGAGGGTCTGGTGTGGTGTCACAGCTACGACGTTATGCCCTGTTCAGGCCGCACGACTGGCGGGAATCGGACCTCGCCGTCGGCCGGTGTCACTTCGTCGAAATGCCGACCCCCAGGTCGAATTCGCGGTAGACGCGGGCCCAGAAGCCGTCGCGCAGCCACACTCGGGCCTCGGGGTAGGGGCGCAGGGAGTGGCCGAGCTCCTTCTCGGCCTCGATCAGCAACTCGGTGTCGATGACCGTCGGCAGCAGCGGTCCCGGGAGCAGGTCGCGGATGTTGTCGCGGCCCCGCGTGAGGATCCACTTCTGCGCGACGTGCTCGCCGACCTCCTCGACCCTCGGGCGGCTCGGCCCCAGCTTGGTGACCTGCCCGGGGTGCTTGACGGCGGGTTTGGCGCTGAGCGCGGTGCGGCCGGCGAACACCTGGGCGGGCGACGGCGGCGTGGGCGCGGTGGCGGTCACCACCTGGGCGGCACGGTTGAAGTAGGGGCGCAGGAAGTCGGACCCCAGCTCCTCGACGGTGTCGGACTCCCATACGAGACGCTCGGCCTGATTGGTTCCATAGGGAGGTTCGACGCCCCACAGATGGATGCGTACTCCGAACGTCTGGGCCGCCTCGACGGCGGGGACCATGTCCTCGTCTCCCGCGATCAGCACGGTGTCGCTCACCGCGTGGTGACGGGCCAGTGCCTCCAGGTCGCTGCGGATCTGCGCGTCGACGCCCTTCTGCTGCCCACGGGCGTTGAGGTTGCCGAGGCGCACCTTGACCCACGGAAGCTGCGCGATCACACGCTGGTCGACGGTGGGCACCCGGTCGCGGGCGGCGTCGTACCAGTAGACGCGCAGCAACTCGCCGGGGATGCGCTCCATCGCGTGCTTCTTGAGAGCTTGGATCAGCTCGTCGGCCGCTACGCGATATTCCTTGCGCTCCTTGGCGCCCAAGATGACCTCGCCCGCCGCAGCGTAGAGATAGCCGACGTCCACGAGAACGGCGTATTTCGCCGCCACGGGATGCGGTGTGAGGTCCGGGATTGCCATGCTCTCCTCCAGGCCTCGGTCCTAGGCAATGATCGGCTGACTATATTCCCCCATTTCTAGATAGTCCCAACTCTTAGCTCGCTTGACACCCACTTCCAAAGATCTAATGGGGCAGTGAGCTTGCTCGCCACGCTCCCGGCCCCGTGGGGAACGCCCTTCTCAGCTGATGTGCTGGGTTACGCCACGTTTCGCGGTTTCGAGCGGTTTGCACCAGGCTTGTCTGCCTTGTCGCAACTGCGATCACGAGCGCGGCGACCTCCTCCACGGTGGCGTCACCGTGAATGATCCTCAGATAGGGCTGATCCATGGACGCCTCCTACAGGGGGATGTTGCCGTGCTTCTTCGGCGGCAGGGTCTGGCGCTTGTTGCGCAGCGCGCGAAGCGCCCTGACGATCTTGACCCGGGTGTCCGAGGGCCGGATCACCGCGTCGACGTACCCCCGCTCGGCCGCGAGGTACGGATTGGCGAGCGTGTCCTCGTAGTCGGTGATCAGCCGGGTCCGCTCGGCGTCGGGGTCGTCCGCGGTCGTCAGCTCGCGCCGGTAGAGGATGTTGACCGCGCCCTGGGCGCCCATCACCGCGATCTGCGCCGTCGGCCACGCCAGGTTGATATCGGCCCCGAGGTGCTTGGAGCCCATGACGTCGTAGGCGCCGCCGTACGCCTTGCGGGTGATCACCGTGACCAGCGGCACCGTCGCCTCGGCATAGGCGTACAGCAGTTTGGCGCCGCGCCGGATGATCCCGTTCCATTCTTGATCAGTACCCGGAAGGAAGCCCGGCACGTCCACGAAAGTAAGGACGGGAATGTTAAAGGCATCGCAGGTGCGGACGAAACGCGCGGCCTTTTCGGAAGCGGCGATGTCCAGCGTGCCCGCGAAGCTCATCGGCTGGTTGGCCACCACCCCCACCGAGTGCCCCTCGACCCGGCCGAAGCCGACGACGATGTTGGGCGCGAACCCCGCGTGGATCTCCAGGAACTCGCCGTCGTCCAGCACGTGCTCGATGACCTGGTGCATGTCGTACGGCTGGTTCGCCGAGTCGGGGATGAGGGTGTCGAGCTCGCGGTCGGTGTCGCTGACGGCCAGGTCGGCGGGGGAGTCGAACACCGGGGTCTCGTCCATGTTGTTGGACGGCAGGTACGACAGGAGCGCCCGGGCGAACTCCAGGCAGTCGGCCTCGTCGGCCGCCTCGTAGTGGGCCACGCCCGACTTGGAGTTGTGGGTGTGCGCGCCGCCGAGCTCCTCGAACGTCACCTCCTCGCCGGTGACCGTCTTGATGACGTCGGGGCCGGTGATGAACATGTGCGACTTCTCGCGCACCATGAGCACGAAGTCGGTGAGCGCCGGGGAGTACACGGCGCCGCCCGCGCACGGGCCCATGATCAGGGAGATCTGCGGGATGACCCCCGAGGCGTGGACGTTGCGCTTGAAGATCTCGGCGTAGAGCCCGAGCGAGACGACGCCCTCCTGGATGCGCGCGCCCCCGGAGTCGTTGATGCCGACCACCGGGCAGCCGGTCTTGAGAGCGTGGTCCATGACCTTGACGATCTTCTCGCCGAACACCTCGCCGAGCGAGCCGCCGAAGACCGTGAAGTCCTGCGCGAAGACGGCCACGGGGCGGCCCGCCACGGTGCCGTACCCGGTGACCACGCCGTCGCCGTACGGCCGCTCGCGCTCCATGCCGAAGCTGGACGACCGGTGGCGGGCGAGCTCGTCGAACTCCACCAGCGATCCCTCGTCGAGGAACGCGACCAGCCGCTCACGGGCGGTCATCTTGCCCTTGGCGTGTTGTTTCTCCACCGCACGCGAGGATCCGGCGTGGGCGGCCTCGTCGAGGCGTCGCTCCAGGTCAGCGATCTTCCCCGCGGTGGTGTGCGGATCGATGCCCTCGACGTGCGGAACGGGCTCAGCGCTCATGTCCGTAGGTTAGTCCTCCTGTCAGATCGGCGGTCACCCGGAACCGTCCTTGGGCTCCCGATTAGAGTGACGGCATGACCGATTTCGCCAGTGGGCCCGGCTCGGCGGTCTCGGCGGGCTCCACCGGCCCCCCGGAAGCGGTCCGCACGCGGGGGCTCTACAAGCGGTTCGGCCCTCAGGTGGCGGTCGCCGGGGTCGACCTCGTGGTGCCGCGCGGCAGCTTCGCCGGCCTCGTCGGCCCGAACGGCGCAGGGAAGACGACCACGCTCAGCATGATCACCGGTCTGCTCATGCCCGACGCGGGCTCGGTGGAGGTCGGCGGGGTCGACGTGTGGCGTCACCCGGTGGCGGTCAAGGCCCAGGTCGGCGTGCTGCCCGAGGGACTGCGGCTGTTCGAACGGCTGTCGGGGCGCGAGCTGCTCTCGTACAACGGCCAGATCAGGGGCATCCCCAAGGAAGAGGTCGCCCGCCGCGCCGAGGAACTGCTGAACGTCATGGACCTCGCGGCCTCGGCCGACAAGCTGGTCGTCGACTACTCCACCGGCATGCGCAAGAAGATCGGCCTGGCCGCCGCCCTGCTGCACAACCCCAAGGTCCTCTTTCTCGACGAGCCCTTCGAGGGCGTCGACCCGGTCAGCGCCAACACGCTCGCCGAGGTCCTCCAGCGCTACACCTCCTCCGGCTCGACCGTCGTGTTCTCCAGCCACGTGATGGAGCTCGTCGAGCGCCTGTGCGACTGGGTCTCGGTGATGAACCACGGCCGGATCGTCGCCCAGGGCACCCTGAGCGAGGTCCGCGGCGGCCACACGCTCAACGAGGCCCTGCTCGACCTGGTCGGCGTCCGCGGCACCGGCGAGGAGGGCCTGTCGTGGCTCGGATCCTCCCCCATGTGACCCCGGCGGGACCGGTATGAACAAGGAGTGCCCGAGCCGAGAGGGGCCGTCATGGCCTGGCTTTTCGTCCGCCTGAAGCTCCGCCTGATCGCCGGGAACCTTCGCGGCGACACCATGCGCCAGGTCGGCTTCGTCTTCACGATGATCGCGGCGGTCCTGGTGGCCTGCGGGGGGCTCCTTCTGATGAGCCTGTTGCGATTGGCACCCCCGGACGTGGCGGTGAACGCGGGCGTGGTGATGTTCACCTTGCTCACGCTGATCTGGGTGATCGGCCCGCTGCTCGTGTTCGGCGTGGACGAGACGCTCGACCCCGCGCGGCTGACCCTGTTCCCGCTCACGGCCCGCCAGATGGCCGCCGGCATGTTCGCCGCCTCGGCCACCGGCCCGTGGCCGCTGGCCTCGCTGTGCTTCCTCGCCGGCGCCGTCGTCGGGCTGTCGCGGAGCCTCACCGGGGTGCTGATCGGCCTGGTGGCCATCGTGCTGCAGGTCGCCCTGTGCATCGTCGTGTCGAGGGCCGTCACCACGGCGCTCTCGCGCGTGCTGCGCACCCGCCGGGGCCGCGACCTGCTGGCCGTGGGCGTCGTCTTCGTGATCCTGCTGACCCAGCTCCCCAACCTGCTTCTGAACCGGGGCCTCGGCGGCGATCCCGAGGAGTTCCTCGCGCGCCTCGCCTCGCTGGTGCGGTGGGGGCCGCCGGGCATGGCCGCGCACGCCATCGCCGACGGCGGGCTCCTCGGACTGGCCGAGGTCGTGATCGTCGCCCTGGTGGTGCTCGGGGCCGCCTGGCTGTGGATCGCGGCGCTGCGCAAGGCCATGGTGACCTCCGACTCCTCCACGCAGATCGGCTCGGTACGCCGCAGCCGCTTCGACGGTCTCCTGCCCGGGGGCGCGCTCGGCGCCGTCGTGGCCAAGGAGCTGAAGTACGTCCGACGGGAGCCGCGGGGCCGCATGGGGTGGATGGCGGCCATCGGCTTCTCTGGAGTGCTGATGTTCTCCCTGAGCAGCGGTCCCAATGGCATGGAAGGATCGGCGCTGGCCGTCGCCCCCGCGTGCGTCGGGGCGCTGATGATCGGGCTCCAGGCGGCGAACGCGTTCGGCATCGACGGGCGCGCCCTGTGGATGAACGCCATCGTCTACTCCTCCAACCGAGACCTGCGCACCGACTTCGCCGGACGGCATCTCGCCGTCTCCCTGGTGGCGGTCCCGCTGCTCGCGGTGCTCTCGGTCGCCGGAGCGCTGGTCGCCGGGCACCTGCCCTGGGCACTGCCCGCCGTGCTCACCTCCAGCGGGCTTCTGCTGGTCGCCCTCGGCGTCGGCGCCGTGACCAGCGTGATCCTGCCCTACACCTATCCCGACCGGATCAACGCCTTCACCAGCGCGGCTCCCGGCCAGGGCGGGGTGGCGTTCGCCGGGTCGTTCGGGGCGATGCTCGGCACCAGCATGCTGGCGTTTCCCATCGTGCTGCCGGTCTTCCTCGGGGCGACCTGGGTCGCCGTGCCGGCCGTGCCGTACGGGCTGGTGGTCGCCCTCGCGGGACGGCGCCTGGCCGCGACCATCGGATACGCCCGCCTCCCGGACCTTCTCGCCGCCGTCTCCCGGCCCGCCTGACGCCCCCCGCCTGCGGGCGCACACTGGTCTAGTCCAATAGGTGAGACCGGTATCCAGGTGGCACGGCCGACTGGATACCCTTCCTGGTATGGCCGCCATCGCTTCGCAGCAGGCAGACCGATCTCCTGTTGAACGCCACAGTGCCGTTTCCGAGATGCCCGACGAGTTGCGTGCCGATGTGCGCATGCTGGGCGAGCTGCTTGGCCGCGTCATCGCCGAGGACGGCGGGCCCGACCTGCTGGCCGACGTCGAGCGGCTGCGCAAGGCGGTGATCGCGGCGCGAAGGCGCGAGATCTCCGTGGACGAGGTGGCCGCGATGGTCGCCGAGTGGTCGATCGACCGGAGCGTGCAGATCGCCCGGGCCTTCACGTGCTACTTCCACCTGGTCAACCTCGCCGAGGAGCACTTCAGGATCCGCACCCTGAGGTCCAGGGACACCGGCGAGGCGACGCTTCCCGA
This sequence comes from Sphaerisporangium sp. NPDC049003, assembly GCF_043197795.1. Lineage (NCBI taxonomy): Bacteria > Bacillati > Actinomycetota > Actinomycetes > Streptosporangiales > Streptosporangiaceae > Sphaerisporangium > Sphaerisporangium sp. NPDC049003. The sequence continues at coordinate 250,091 of NZ_JBICTU010000007.1, read as the reverse complement.
GTCCCTGGCGCAGGCGGTCGGCGAGCTGAAGCACGACCTCCGTTCCGATGAGCTCACGAAGCTGATCTCCGAGCTGGAGTTCCGCCCGGTGCTGACCGCGCACCCCACCGAGGCGCGCCGCCGCGCGGTCGTCACGGCCATCCAGCGGGTCAGCGCGCAGCTCGCGGAGTACAACGCGCCCGACAGGGGAGCGCACGAGCGTCAGGAGGCGCACCGCCGCCTGCTCGAAGAGATCGACATGCTGTGGCGCACCGCCCAGCTCCGGCACACCAAGCTCGACCCGCTCGACGAGGTCCGCACGGCCATGTCGGCGTTCGACGAGACCCTGTTCCGTACGGTCCCGCGCATCTACAGGTCCCTGGACGCCGCGCTCGCCGAGGGCTCAGGCACGCGCGAGCCGCAGGCCAAGGCCTTCATCCGCTACGGGAGCTGGATCGGCGGCGACCGCGATGGCAACCCCAACGTGACCGCCCGGGTCACCCGCGAGGCGGTGCTCATCCAGGCCGAGCACGTGCTGACCGCGCTGGAGAACGCCGCCACCCGCATCGGCCGCACGCTCACCGTCTCCGCCCTGTACGGCGCGCCCAGCAAGGGGCTGCTCGCCGCCCTGGCCGCGGCGGCCGACGACCATCCGGAGCTGGTCTCCGAGCTGGGCATGCGCTCGCCGCGCGAACCGCACCGGCAGTGGCTGCTGTTCGTGGCCGCCAGGATCGCCGCCACCCGCCGCCGCGACCTCGACCTTGCCTACCGCTCGCCCGAGGAGCTGCTCCGCGACCTGCGCACGTGCCAGGCGTCCCTGGTGTCCACGGGGGCGACCCGCCAGGCGTACGGGGAGATTCAGCACCTCATCTGGCAGGTCGAGACCTTCGGGTTCCACCTGGCAGAGCTGGAGGTCCGCCAGCACTCGCAGGTGCACGCCCAGGCGCTTGAGGAGATCAGGTCCGGCACGACCTCCGAGCGCACCGAGGAGGTCCTGGCGACGATCCGGATGATCGCCTGGATCCAGGAGCGGTTCGGCGTCGCCGCCTGCTCGCGGTACGTGGTGTCCTTCACCCGGTCGGCCGGCGACATCGCCGCCGTCTACGAGCTCGCCGAGCACGCCCTGGGCGGCCGCACCCCCGTCCTCGACGTCGTGCCGCTCTTCGAGTCCGGGGAGGACCTCGCCAACTCAGCGGACGTGCTCACCGGGATGCTCGGCCTTCCGGCCGTCCAGAACCGCCTGGCCGTGAACGGTCGCCGCCTTGAGGTCATGCTCGGCTACTCCGACTCGGCCAAGGAGCTCGGCCCGGCCGCCGCGACGCTGAAGCTCTACGACGCGCAGGCCGAGCTGGCCGCCTGGGCCCTCACCAACGACGTCCGGCTGACCCTCTTCCACGGCCGGGGCGGCGCCCTCGGCCGGGGCGGCGGCCCCGCCAACCGGGCCGTACTGGCCCAGGCCCCCGGATCGGTCGCCGGCCGGTTCAAGGTCACCGAGCAGGGCGAGGTCATCTTCGCCAGGTACGGCCACCCGGCGATCGCCCTGCGGCACATCGAGCAGGTGACCAACGCCGTGCTGCTCGCCTCCACCCATTCGGTCGAGGCCCGTACGGCCGAGGCCGCCGCACGTTTCCGGCTGCTGGCCGAGCAGGTCGCCTCCGCCTCCGAGCACGCCTACCGCTCGCTGACCGAGGCGTCCGGGTTCCCCGAGTGGTTCGGCCTGGTCAGCCCTCTGGAGGAGATCGGCTCGCTGCGCCTCGGCTCGCGTCCCGCGCGGCGCGGCCTCGGGGCGCCGAGGTCCCTGGACGACCTGCGGGCGATCCCGTGGGTGTTCGCCTGGGCCCAGACCCGCGTCAACCTCCCCGGCTGGTACGGCCTCGGCAGCGGCCTGCTCGCCGCCACCCGCCCCGAACCGGCCGCCACCCGCCCAGAAGAACCGGGCGCCGGCGGACAGGAGCCAGGGCCGGGGCTCGAGGAGCTGCGGCGGGCGTACCACGAGTGGCCGCTGTTCGCCTCGCTCCTCGACAACGCCGAGATGTCCCTCGCCAAGACCGACCGCCAGATCGCGGCCCGCTATCTCGCGCTCGGTGGAAGGCAGGACTTCTCCGACCAGGTGCTCGCCGAGTACGACCTGACCCGCAAGCTCGTCCTGGCGATCACTGGGCACTCGCGGCTGCTGGAGAGCAGGCGCGTCCTGTCCCTGGCCGTCCAGCTCCGCGACCCCTACGTCGACGCGCTCTCCCACCTCCAGCTCCGCGCCCTCTCGGCCCTGCGCGCCGAGGACAACCTCTTGGAGGACGAGCGCGAACGCCTCGAAACCCTCCTGCTGCTCAGCGTCAACGGCGTCGCCGCCGGCCTCCAGAACACCGGCTGACCGATCGCTCCCAGCGGACCAGAGGTCGAACCGTTAAGCGGGAATCAAGGCACGAGGCCGTGGTCTTTGGCCCAGGCGACGAATCCGCCTGGGCCAAAGGGAAGGTGATACTCGCTGGAGAGAAGGTCGTCGGCCAGCTCACCCACCAGCATTGCGGTGAGCAGCCCCTGCCTGATCGCATCGCACAGGAGAGCCAGAGTGGGGCGGCAAGAGATCTTGTGAGTCTCCGCCGCCTTGCGCCCAGCGCGGTCGTCGATGACAGCTACACCCCCGATGGTCGAGGCCAGAGCCAGGACTCCGGCCTCCCCACGGTTACGATCTCTTCGTACCAGCAACTCTGAGTACTGGGCAAAGGCTGCTATCTCCTGAGGACTGCGCATCTCCCGGTGCTCGATCCACGATGCGTTCAACGCGGCTGCGATGCGGTTATCCACGCTCGCTCCTGCCCGTAACTCCTCTACGACGACATCCGGTATCATCGCCCGCCGCTCGCCGACGACGGCTTTCAGCGGGCCGAGCCAGTTGTTGATCGCGAAGTGGCTTAGTGGACCTGTGTCGAACACGAGTATCTCGTTGTCCATAGACGTCAGGAGACGAACGTCCATATGGCGCTTTCCGGAAGCTTGGGAAGCGGCGGCAGGTCATCCTCGACCCATGTTTCCATGAGAAGATCGGTGGCCCGGGCGGCGGAAACCGTGGCGTTGCGATAGAGCCGCAATATGGATTCGACATACCGTCTACTCAGATGCGTAGGAGCCATCTCGTCTGAGACCACCAGGTTGAAATCCACGATGTCAGCCTTCGTCGTGCGGACCACGCGAATCTGGCGAGCGTCGGACAGGCTGGCGAGTCCGAGTTCTACCAGCCGACGCGCCAACGTTGACATGTCCACCTGGAAAGCGCTGGCGGTCTTGACTGCGGCGGTGCGCAGGTCGGATTGCGTGCGGACCTTGGTCCACAACTCTTCAAGACCTTTGGGAGGCAGTAGGAGAGCGCGGGCAAAGCGGTCCAGGCGTGACTCCCAGGCGTCATCGCTGTCCTGCTCGGCGATTCGCCAGTCGACGGTGTACTCATCCGCGAACAGGTAGTGGCCCAGCTCGTGTGCGAATGCCAGGCGGCGGCGGCCGACGCGGAGGCTCCCATTGATAACGGCCACTCCTCCCTCAGCCAGCAGGATCGAGGCGGCATCAGCCGCGTCCGCGCCCAAATCGAAGCTGAAGGCGAGGAGACCGATTTCGGCCGCACGGCCGGACGCCTGCAAAAAAGGCTCGACCGCATCCAGCCCGAGCAGCTTGCGGGCTTCCACAGCCGACTGTTCCGCATCTTCAGCGGAGCCCGGCCGTGCCATGTTGACGGTGCTGAGAGTCAGCTTCACGTCATGTTCGGTGGCGAACTCGACATGCCGGGCCACCTGCTCCACCAGTCGGTCGATCTTCGGGCTGACCGCTCCAGGTTCTTGGAGGTTACGGTGGGAGACGATCGCGGCCGGCACCCGCCTGACGAACCACTCGATCCTTTCGCCGAGAGTGTCGGCGATGCGTGCGAGTTCCAACGCGGAGATGCGTCGCGAGCCATGCTCTATCTTTGCCAGGGCCGACCTGTCAAGAGAGGTCGCCGTCGCGAGCTCCGCCTGGGTCAGCCCGGCTCGACGGCGGGCATCCGCGACACGCTCTCCCATCCAGGCGCCGTCATCCACATTCACGTGTTCGATAATAGAACAATCCGCTGGCCTGCTCAACGCCGATTCGGAGATTCCCCTGCTCAGAGGGTTAGCCGAAGGAAGCGGTCGGTGAGCTCTCCCACCTCCAGCTCCGCGCCCTCTCGGCCCTGCGCGCCGAGGACAACCTCTCGGAGGACGAGCGCGAACGCCTCGAAACCCTCCTGCTGCTCAGCGTCAACGGCGTCGCCGCCGGCCTCCAGAACACCGGCTGAACGGCACCCGGCGAGCGGGAATCCCGGGAAACATATCGGAGAGTTCTCATCCCTTTACAGTGGGTGGGTGCCGGGTTAACTTACAACCACACGGTTGCAAGGGAATCGTCCGACGATGGTTCGACCACGTCGCGGTTCTGGAACGTTCCGGCTGAGCCATCGAGGAGCGCGGCAGAAGGGAGCAGTTCGTACGCACCGATTCCGATGTCCTACGGCCGGCGCGGCTGGTCCTCGACCAGCTCGAAGCCGTATGCACGGGCGAGTTCACCAGATGTCCGGCCTGCTCGCGCAGGTCTCCGGCCCAGAAGAGAGCAACCTGACGAGAGGACACGACAGATGAGCGTCATCAACCTCGCCGAGGACTTCGAAAACCTGAGCCTTACTCTGGTCTCCGACTTCCACGCCCCGGCCAAGCGGGTGTGGCAGCTGTGGGCCGACCCGCGGAAGCTGGAGCGCTGGTGGGGGCCGCCGAGCCACCCGGCGAAGGTGGAGGAGCACGACCTGACCCCCGGCGGCAAGGTCACCTACGCCCTCACCGGCCCGGACGGTGACATCTACCGCGGCTGGTGGAAGGTCACGGCGGTCCACGCGCCGACGTCCCTGGAGTTCACCGACGGGTTCGCCGACGAACACGGGAGACCGGTCCCGGACCTGCCGATCACCAAGATGCACATGCGGCTCATCGACCACAACGGCGGCACCCGGATGGAGCTGCGCGCGTCCTTCGGCTCCCGGGAGCAGATGGACCATCTGGTGGCCATGGGCCTGATGGACGGCCTGCCGCTGGCGATCGGCCAGCTGGACGTCCTGCTCGCCGTCTGACAGACCCTGGCCCGGTGGGTCAGCCGCATCAATGGGGGTTCTCAGGTGATGCGGCCGGGGCCAGCGTAGATGTTGAAGCGCTCGCCTCTGAGGAAGCCGACGAGAGTCAGACCGAACTCCCTGGCCAGATCCACGGCCAGGGAGGACGGGGCGGAGACACCGCAGACCATGGGAAGGCCCGCCGCCAGGGCCTTCTGCATGATCTCGTAGCTGGTCCTGCCGCTGACGAGCAGGAGGGACGTGCTGAGCGGCAGCCGTCCGGACATCAGGGCCCATCCGACGAGCTTGTCCACGGCGTTGTGCCGCCCGACGTCCTCCCGCAGCGCGAGGAGGGATCCCTCGGCCGTGAACAGTCCCGCGGCGTGCAGGCCCCCGGTCTTGCCGAAGATGCCCTGGGCCTTCCTCAACCGGTCGGGCAGCTCGTAGAGGAGCTTGGCGGGGACCGGCGGAAGCACCCGCGAGGACGCCTCCTCCCCGGGCGCCTTCCCCTCCAAAAAGGCCTCCCCCGAGGAGGCCTTGTGCTCCATGGAGGTGTGGCGGGCGTGGAGGGCTTCGAGGCTGGCGGTGCCGCAGACGCCGCAGGCGCTTGAGGTCAGGAAATGTCGTTGCATAGTGGGTAGTTCGGGGAGCGTCGCCCCGCGCAGCCGTACGGTGACGGTGTTGTAGCGGGCCTCCGGCGGGAGGTCCTCGTCGGTGCAGTACGCGATCGAGGCGATGTCCTCCGGTCCCGCGATGCCCTCGCCCGAGAGGAACCCGGCGGCGAGCTCGAAGTCGGCCCCCGGCGTCCGCATGGTGATCGCCAGGGTACGGGTGGCGCCGCCCGCGGTGATCCGGATCTCCAGCGGTTCCTCGGTGGCGAGGTCGTCCCGGCGGTCCCGTGCCGTGCCCCCGGAGACCTCGCGTACGCGCACCCGCGCCGTCGGCCCCGGCCTCACACGTCCCGCGGTCGTCATGGTGCGGCCTTCCTGAGCGTCACGACGGCGTTGTAGTCGGGGATCCGCGCGTCGGGGGAGCGGCGGGTGACGTCCAGCAGCACGTTGCCCTCCGGCCAGTGGATCTGCAGGTTGCCCGGGGTCAGCGGTGCCCGCGTCACGCGCCCGGTGAACGTCCCCGCGGCGCCGCTCAGCTCCACCTCGGTGCCGTCGGGCAGCCCGAGCCGGTCGGCGTCGTACGGGCTCATCAGCACGGCCTCGCGGGTGGCGCCGTTGAAGCCGTCACGCCGCTCGTGGACCATGCTGTTGAACTGCTTGCCGCGCCGGGTGGCGACCATGAAGGAGCCGTCCGGGCGTTCGAGCCGGGGCGGTTCGACGGGCGAGAAGTGGCCGAGCCCGTCGGCGGTCGGGAAGCGTCCGCCGGGACACAGGTGCCGCCCGCCGTACTGCACGTTGTCACCGAACTTCGCGAGCCCGGCGATCCCGGCGTAGAACGGCACGGCGTCCTCGATGTCCCTGCGGATCTGGGGCGTTCCCCCGGGGTACCGGATCTTGTCCGCCAGCTCCGGACGGGCGCGGGCCGCCAGCTCGGTGAAGATCTTCCACTCCGGCCATGCCTCCCCGACGCGGGGCCCTCGGACCTCGGGGGAGAAGATGACGCGGCGCTCGGTCGAGGTCTCGGTGACCCCGCCCTCCATCTCGTACCGCGTCTGGGCCGGGAGCAGGAGGACGTCGCCCTCCGACTCGACCAGCATCTGACTGGACAGGACGATGTCGACGTGGACCCGGAGCGAGAGCCGGGACAGCGCGTCACGGCAGTAGGCCGGATCGGGGAGCACCTCCAGGAAGTTGCCCCCGGAGGAGATCAGCACGTCCAGCTCGCCCGCGTGGGCCGCGTCGATCATGTCGGTCGCGGTGAGCCCGGGCGTGGAGGGGACCTCGAAGCCCCACTTCTCGCTGAACCTCCCGGCGTTCTCCGGGGTGATCGGAAGGCCGCCGGGGAGCCCGGTGGCGTAGGCGCCCATCTCGGCGCCGCCCTGCACCCCGCTGTGCCCGCGGATCGGCATGAGCCCGCAGTTGTCCCGGCCCACGAAGCCCCTGGCCAGGGCGAGGTTCACGATCGAGCGGACGTTGTCCTCGCCATAGGAGTGCTGGGTGATGCCCATCGACCAGACCAGGACGGCGGACTTCGCCTCGCCGAGCAGCTTGGCCAGCTCGTACATCTGCTCCCGCGTGGCACCGCTGAGGGTTTCGAGCGTCTCCCACGTCTGCCCGGCCACGGCCGCCCGTACGTCCTCGAAGCCGGAGGTGTGCTGGTCGATGAACGCCTTGTCCAGCCAGTCGTTCTCGACGAGGTGCTTGAGCACGCCGTTGAGGAAGCCGATGTCGCCCCCGACGTTCACCCCGAAGAAATCGTCGGTGATCTTCGTGCCGAACAGCGCGGACTCGGCGTTGGACGGCACCCAGTAACGCTCCATGCCCGGCTCGCGGTAGGAGTTCACCATCGCGATGCGGGTGCCCGCCTTCTTGGCGTGGTACAGGTACTTCATCGCGACGGGCTGGTTGTTCGAGGGGTTCGACCCGATGAAGACGATCAGGTCGGAGCCGATCCAGTCGGTGTAGGAGCAGGTGGTCGCGGCGGCGCCGATGGTCTGCTTGAGCGCGACCGTCGAGGGCGAGTGGCAGATGCGCGCCGCGTTGTCGACCGAGTTCGTGCCGAGCGCCCGTACGGCCTTCTGCGCCGCGAAGTAGTTCTCGTTGGGGACGCCCCGGCTGGTGAGGTACACCCCGAGCCTGGTGCCGCGCAGGTGGGACGCGGCCAGGCCGAGCGCCTCATCCCAGTCCACGCGGGTGAAACCGGGCTCGCCCGCGCGCCGGAGCATGGGGTAGGGCAGGCGGCCGAGGTCGCGCAGCTCCGCGCTCCGCAGCTTGGCGAGCGGGGCCACGTCGGCCAGCGCCGAATGGTCCAGCGCGGGCATGGTGTTCAGCTGGAGCAGCCGCAGGCGGATGTTGCACAGGTGGATCTCGTCCATGGTCCAGTCGCGCATGCCGCGGGTGCCGAGGGCGCAGCCGTCGCAGGTGCCCTCGTTGAGGATGCGCCAGGCGAAGCGACGGTTGCCCTTCACCGACCGGAACGCCTTCCACAGCTCCAGATAGTTGTTGGGCTTGCGCTCACCGATGCCGAAGGGCTTCCAGCTCGCCCAGTTCCGAGGGTCCAGACGCTTGCTCACCGGACGTTCACCTGTTTCTTCCGCCTGCCTGCCGGTCATTCCCGGGGCCCACTCATAGCATCACCTCTCACCCTGTTTTGACTAACCGAGGACCACGCCGACATCCGGGGCCACCGGCCGGGCCTGTTGGTCACCCACGGTCAAAATTATGGTGGCCGTACGTAGTGTTCGCTGGTCATGGCGGTAAGCAGGCCCCGCCACTCCCTGCGAAGGAGGAGGATGGAGAAGTGCTTGACTCGCCGTACACCGATCTCGACCGGCCGCCGCTCTCGCAGGCGGCGCTGTCCCGGGCCGTCGTCCGGCCGGGCGGCCTCTGGTCCCAGCTGACCGTCGTCGACCGCACCGGGTCCACCAACGCCGACCTGGCCCAGGCCGCGCGCGACGGCGCGCGCGAGGGCGCCGTGCTGATCGCGGAGCTCCAGCTCGCGGGGCGCGGCCGGCTCGGCCGCGCGTGGACCGCGCCCGCGCGCTCTGGGCTGACCTTCTCCCTGCTGCTGCGCCCGGCGCTCTCCCCTGCCAGACAGGGCTGGATCACGCTGCTGGTGGGGCTGGCCGCCGCGTCCGCCGTCCACCGCGTCGCCGGCCTGGACGTACGGCTGAAGTGGCCGAACGACCTGCTCGTCGGCGAGCGCAAGATCGCGGGAGTGCTGGCCGAGCGGGTGGAGGGCGCGGTCATCGTCGGCATGGGGCTCAACGTGTCGGTGCGCGCCGAGGAACTGCCGGTCACCACCGCCACCTCGCTGGCCATCGAGGACGCCGAGTGCACCGACCGCGACCCGCTGATCAGGGCCGTGCTGCGGGAGATCGAGTCCCACTACCGCGACTGGCTGGCGGCCGACGGCGACGCCGACGCGTGCGGCCTGCGAGCCGCCTACATCGCGATGAGCGCCACGGTCGGCCAGGAGGTGCGGGTGGAGCTTCCCGGGGAGCGCCTGCTGACGGGCGTCGCCACCGGCGTTGACGGCTCCGGGCACCTGATCGTCCGAGCCGACGGCGTCGAGCACGCGCTCAGCGTGGGCGACGTGGTCCACGTGAGGCCCGCCGCCGAGCAGACCCCCTGAGGCCGCCGCCGGGTGGGCCTCCGAGGGGTGCGGGACGGCGGCCCGGCCGGGTGCGCGAGCGTCAAGGCGAGCCCAAGGGAATGTCCTGGTTGGCGGAGCTTCGGTCCGGCACGGAAAGATAGGGCAGACGTGGGGGAGATCGACGTGCCACGATTTGCCCCATGGGTCTCCCTGAACATCATCTGACGGCGGGGGAGCGGGTCGTCCACTCGTTCCACCCCCACTGGAAGCGCCTGATCCTTCCCTTCTTCGCGCTGCTCCTGGTCATCGTCGCTTCGAGCGCGGCGTTCTACTTCATTCCCGTGGACTACGAGTACGCCCGGTACGCGTGGATCGCGGTCGCCGTCGTGTCCGTGGTCGCGCTGGCGCTCTGGTCGTTCATCCCGTACCTGCGGTGGAAGACCACGTCGTACACGCTCACCACCCACCGGTTCAACATCAGCACCGGCATCCTGAGCAAGTCCGACGACGACATCCCGTTGACCAAGGTCAACAGTGTGAGCTCCGACCAGACGTTCGTGGAGCGGATGCTCGGCTGCGGGACCCTCGTGGTCGAGTCCGCCTCCGACAAGGGCGAGATCAACCTCAGGGACATCCCCAAGATCCAGGCCGTTCGGTCGGAGTTGTTCCGGCTGGTGGAGGATGCCTCCGACGGAGACATCGACGGCCGGTGAGAAATGCCCCGAACGTGGCGTAACCTCCTGAAGGTGCGTGAGACGGAGACCGCGGGACGTCCGACGGCCGAGCAGATCGAGCGGCTGTTCGTGGGTTCCGCGCCTCGTCACACGCGCGGGGAGGTGGCGAGGCGGGCCGGGGTCCCCTCGGAGCTCGCCCAGCGCATCTGGCGCGCGCTCGGGTTCGCCACGCCCGCCGACGAGACGCCCGCCTTCACCGACGCCGACGTGGAGGCGCTGCGCCGGGTCGCCGGCATGCTCGGCAGTGACCTGATCGACGAGACCACCGTCGTACGGATGGCCAGGGCGCTCGGCCAGACCACGGCCAGGCTCGCCCAGTGGCAGGCCGAGATCTTGGTCGGCGCGACGCTCGATCCGGGGGAGGCGCCGACCGAGAAGGAACTGGCTGCCGTCCTCGAACTCTCCCGCAAGCTCCTGCCCGAGTTCGAGCGGCTGCTCGTCCATGTCTGGCGGGCCCAGCTCGCCGCGGCCGGCACCCGCCTGCTCACGACCACCGACATGAACGCCGAGACCGTGCCGGGCCGCCTGACCCTCGCCGTCGGGTTCGCCGACCTGGTCTCCTTCACCCAGGTCTCCCGCGAGCTGGACGAGCAGGGCCTGGCCGAACTGGTGGAGAACTTCGAGTCCAGGATCTCCGACGTCGTCGCCGCGCACGGCGCGCGGGTGGTCAAGACCCTCGGGGACGAGGTCCTGTTCACCGCCTCCACGGCGGAGACGGCGTCGCGCGTCGCGCTGGAGCTGGTCGACGTGATCCGCGCCGAGGGCAGGGAGGTGCGCGTCGGCCTGTCGTACGGCCCCGTGCTCCCGATCATGGGCGACGTCTTCGGGACGACGGTGAACCTCGCCGCGCGGCTGACCGCGATCGCCCGCCCATGCACGGTGCTCGTCGATCAGGGCGTGGCCGAGGCGGTCGAGGGCAGGCCGGGGCTCGCCGCCCAGCGGATCCGCCGGAGACCGGCCCGCGGCCTCGGGGTGATCCAGCCCTACGTACTACGCCGGTCTTGACGCGCCACACCGGTCGTCAACATTCTGAAACGCCATTGATGTGTCTGTACACGCTGACGCATGTCGATAAAGGGAGGGACCCACCATGCCGTACGAAGTCCAGGGTGTGATCGCGGGGGGCAAGGGCGAGGCCGTGTCGGTGCGGACCGTCATCGTCCCCGACCCGGGGCCCGGCGAGGCGGTCGTGAACGTGCAGGCCTGCGGGGTGTGCCACACGGACCTGCACTACCGCGAGGGCGGGATCAACGACGAGTTCCCCTTCCTGCTCGGCCACGAGGCCGCCGGTGTCGTCGAGGCCGTGGGGGCGGGCGTCACGAGCGTCGCCCCCGGTGACTACGTGATCCTCAACTGGCGTGCCGTCTGCGGCAACTGCCGGGCGTGCCTGCGCGGCCGTCCGTGGTACTGCTTCGCCACCCACAACGCCGCCCAGAAGATGACCCTCGCCGACGGCACGCGGCTCAGCCCCGCCCTCGGCATCGGCGCGTTCGCCGAGAAGACGCTGGTGGCCGCGGGGCAGTGCACGAAGGTCGACCCCGACGCCCGGCCCGCCGTGGCCGGCCTGCTCGGCTGCGGCGTGATGGCCGGCCTCGGCGCCGCGATCAACACCGGCGGGGTGTCCCGAGGCGACTCGGTGGCGGTCATCGGGTGCGGTGGCGTCGGGAACGCGGCCATCCTCGGATCGTCGATCGCGGGCGCCTCGAAGATCATCGCGGTGGACGTGGACGACCGCAAGCTCGCCCTCGCGGGCCAGTTCGGCGCGACCCACACCGTCAACTCCAGGACCGCCGACCCGGTGGAGGCGATCCGCGACCTCACCGGCGGGCACGGCGCCGACGTCGTGATCGAGGCGGTCGGCCGCCCCGAGACGTACAAGCAGGCCTTCTACGCCCGCGACCTCGCGGGGACCGTCGTGCTCGTGGGCGTGCCGACCCCCGACATGACCCTCGACCTGCCGCTGCTGGACGTCTTCGGCAGGGGCGGCTCGCTGAAGTCCTCCTGGTACGGCGACTGCCTCCCGAGCCGCGACTTCCCCATGCTCATCGACCTCTACCTGCAGGGCAGGCTCAACCTCGACGGGTTCGTCTCAGAGACGATCGAGCTGGACCAGGTCGAGGAGGCCTTCGCCAAGATGCACCGCGGCGAGGTCCTGCGCTCGGTGGTGGTCCTGTGACGATCGGGAAGCTCGTCACCTCGGGCACCTTCACGCTGGACGGCGGCACCTGGGACGTCGACAACAACGTCTGGTTCGTGGGCGACGACCACGAGGTGGTCGTCATCGACGCCGCGCACGACGCGCACGCCATCCAGGAGGCGGTGGGCGGGCGCCGGCTGAAGGCGATCATCTGCACCCACGCGCACAACGACCACATCAACGCCGCCGGGGCACTGGCCGACGCCACGGGCGCCCCGATCCTGCTGCATCCGGCCGACGCGGTCCTGTGGGAGATGGTGTACGGCACGGAGCGGCCGTTCGAGCCGCTCCAGGACGGTGACGTGATCGAGGTGGCGGGCACCGCCCTGCGCGTGCTCCACACGCCCGGCCACGCTCCGGGGGCCGTCAGCCTGTACGTTCCCGACCTCGGGGCCGTCTTCACGGGCGACACGCTCTTCTCGGGCGGGCCGGGGGCCACCGGACGGTCATACTCGTCGTTCGAGACGATCATCGACTCCGTCAGGGACCGGCTGCTGACCCTTCCGCCGGAGACCGTCGTCCACACCGGGCACGGCGACTCGACGAGCATCGGCTCCGAGGCCCCCGACCTGGAGAAGTGGATAGCCCGGGGTCACTGATCGGCCACAGGTCACTGACATCGCCTGCCGGCCTGGACAGGGCAGCGCGAGGTCAGTGACCCAGTGCCGCCTCAATGATGGGGTGAAGGCAACGTCAGTGTTGCGCAGCTCACGTAGGCAAGCCTTACCGACTTGGGTTATCTTAGGTGTGCCTTACCTACTTCCCCCGCCGTGAGAGGCATTCCACGCATGTACGTATGCATCTGTCAGGCCGTGACCGAGCATGACGTTCACGCCTGTATCGCCGCAGGTGCGAAGAGCGCGCGTCAGATCCGTGACTCCACGGGGGCGGGCAGGGACTGCGCGACATGCGTCCGGAAGATATGTGCGATGCTGAAGCGATCTGAGGAACTTGTCGCGACCGCATAGGAGCCTTGCGCATGCAGGGGGACAAAGACATCATCGCTCTGCTGAACGAGCAGCTGACATCAGAGCTCACGGCGATCAACCAGTACTTCCTTCACGCCAAGCTGCAGGAGCACTGGGGATACACCAAGCTCGCCGCATATACGAGGGCCGAGTCCTTCGAAGAGATGAAGCACGCTGAGGTGCTCACCGACCGCATCCTGATGCTCGAAGGCCTTCCGAACTACCAGAAGCTCGGCACGCTGCACATCGGGCAGACCGTGAAGGAGCAGTTGGAGGCCGACCTGCAGCTTGAGATCGAGGTGGTCCAGCGTCTGCGCCCCGCCATCCAGCTGATGCGCGAGCGCGGTGACGCGACCTCCGCCCGCGTCTTCGAGACCATCCTCGACGACGAAGAGCACCACATCGACTACCTTGAGACCGAGTTGCAGTTGCTGAACACCCTCGGCGAGCCTCTCTACCTCCAGCGTTTCGTGGAGCTTCCGGGCGATTCTGGGTCAAGTTCGTAAGCCCCTGGATTTTTTAGGACATTTTTGCTCAGGCCACCGCGAGCGGTGCCTGAGAACGCGCCAACGACACGGCCCGCCGGGCACTTCCGGCGGGCCGTCGGCGTCTTCCGGTGTGTCCTCGGCGTGTCCGGGCATGTCGGCACCGCTCGGCGCGGATACTCCTGGTGCGCTTGGGGTACCAGGTAGTGCGGGAGGGCTCATCCCCCTTTCTCCGTCTTTGCCCAGGTCAATTGGTGGGTCAACGACAAGTCAAACCGCGCGCTGTACCCGGGAAACGATCGCCTAAGGTCCTACGATCGCTTTATGACCTGCGTACTTCTCGCCGAGGATGACACCTCGATCTCCGAGCCCCTGGCGCGCGCGCTGCGCCGAGAGGGCTATCAGGTGGAGGTGAGCCCCGATGGCCCGCAGGCCCTGGAAAGGGCTCTGTCCGGGGGCGTCGACCTCATCGTGCTTGACCTGGGCCTACCGGAAATGGACGGCCTGGAGGTCGCCCGCCGCATTCGCGCCGAAGGGCACGGCACGCCCGTGCTGATCCTGACGGCGCGGGTCGACGAGGTGGACACCGTGGTCGGCCTCGACGCGGGGGCCGACGACTATGTGACCAAGCCGTTCCGGCTCGCCGAGCTACTGGCCCGTGTGCGGGCGCTGCTGCGGCGCGGCACCTCTGAGACCCCCGTGGTCCAGGGCGTGCGCATCGACGCCGACTCGCGGCGGGCCTGGATGGGAGACAAGGAGCTGCATCTGACCACCAAGGAATTCGACCTGTTGCGCGTGCTGGTACGCGACGCCGGCAAGGTCGTCACCCGCGAGCAGATCATGCGTGAGGTGTGGGACACCAACTGGTGGGGTTCGACCAAGACTCTCGACATGCACATCTCGTGGCTGCGCCGCAAGCTGGGGGACGATGCCGCCAAGCCGCGTTACATCACCACGGTTCGTGGGGTTGGCTTCCGGTTCGAGCGCGAATAGCCCATAGCTAGATGCGCCGTAGGTTGCTGTCTTCGACCTTGGTGGTCGCGGCCATCGCGGTCCTGCTCCTGGGTGTTCCGCTCGGTCTGGTGGTGACCCGTCTCATCAACGACGAGGCGGTCCAGCAGCTCCGGGCACAGGCGACGCTGCTGCTCAGCCAGGTGGAATACGCCCGCATCGAGGATCGGCCCATAGATCCCGACGAGCTGCAGCGGCAGTATCCCAACAGGTATGTCCAGATCTTCATCCGCAACAGCCCGACGGTCATCGTCGGTACGGAGCCGCCCCCCGATCGGCAGATGACCGAGGAAACCCATTCCGAGAGTGGGGTCTATGTCCGGATAACGCGTGACCGAGACCAGGTCGAGCGGAACATCCGGGGATGGCTCCTGCTCATCGTGGCCCTGGCCGGGCTCGCACTCGCGGTCGCGGTGTCGCTCGCCGTCGTGCAGTCACGCCGGCTCACCCTGCCGCTCCTGGATCTCGCCAGGATCGCGGAGCGGCTGGGCTCCGGTGACGCTCGCCCCAGCAGGCACCGCTACGGCATACCCGAGCTCGATCGGGTGGCCGAGGTGCTCGACCGGAGCGCCACCCGCATCGCCGACCTGCTGAGCCGCGAGCGTGAGTTCGCCACCGACGCCTCCCACCAGTTGCGCACGCCCCTCACGGGGCTGACCATGCGGCTGGAGGAGATCGTGGCCGCCGCCACCCAGCCCGCGATCGTGCGCGAGGAGGGCGAGGCGGCGATCATCCAGGCCGAGCGGCTCACCGCCGTCATCGACGAGCTCCTCGCCGCCGCCCGGCGGCAGCGCCACGCGCAGGCGGAGGCCATCTCCGTGGACGAGGTGCTGCGCCAGCAGATCACCGAGTGGGAGCCGGCCTTCCGCAGGTCAAGACGGTCGCTCCATCTTGAGGGAAGACGCGGCCTGCGCGCGCTCGTCAGCAAGGGCGGCCTGAGCCAGGTGGTGTCGACGTTACTGGAGAACTCCCTGGAGCACGGTGACGGCCCGGTGACGATCACGACGGGCAACTCGGACAAGTCCATCGTCATCGAGGTGGCCGACAAGGGGCAGGGGATCCCCGAGCACCTTCGCGCGCGCGTGTTCGACCGCAACGTCAGCGGCGCCGGGGGTACGGGGCTCGGGCTGACCCTGGCCCGGGCGCTCACCGCCTCGGACGGCGGGCGCTTAGAGCTGGTGCGGCCCCGCCCGGCGGTGTTCGCGCTCTTCCTGCGCCCCGCCGACGAGACGGCACGGCACCGCGTGGTGAGCGGTCCGGCGTGACGCCGGACGATCGGCCGGCGCGATCAGAGCTTGGTGGCCCGCTCCGGCGGGGGTGAGAAGGCGGCGTGGCCGCCATCGCCGTTCAGGCGCGCAGGGTCTCCCAGCGGGACGCCGGGAGTGGCCGGCGGCGGGATCCGCGAACCCGGGTCGGGGCTCGGGGCCGGCTCCTCGCCCGTCTCGGGGAGCCCGGTGTGCGGGTCGACCGAAGGCAGCTCCGGCGGAAGGAAGACCCACTTCTTGTACGACCAGAAGCGGAACAGCGTGCCGAGGGCCGTGCCGATGATGAGCGAGATGTTGTAGCTCACCGGGTCGACGATTTCGAGCGTGTACTCGACGAAGCCGATGATGAGCAGCGAGATCAGCAGGCCGATGCCGTTGAGCACGAAGAAGAGGAAGTACTCGCGGGCCAGGCCGGACTGCTCGCGGTGCCGCCACGTCCAGTAGCGGTTGGCGAGGTAGGCCAGCGTGGCGGCGACCACGGTCGCGATGACCTTGGAGGTCAGCGGCCCGAGCTGCACCCCGTACCGCAGCAGGTTGGTGCCGCCGAAGTCGACGACGAAGGCGACGGCGCCGACCGTGCCGAACTTGGCCAGCTCGCGGAAGAGCGAGGAGAACCTGTCATACAGGCGACGAATGAGCTGCACAACAGTCCTTCCTCGGGTTCCGAAGCCCCCTCAGGTTACCGGTGCTCCGTCGGGCCCCGCGTCCGGTCACGCAAGCTCGTCAAAAACACTGTTTGGTGAAATATCGCGACTTTCACGGGTAGTAACTGACGTGGTGCGCTAGGCTGCGCCGCAGATCGCAAAGGTGTGCCCTGGAGAGGTGGCTCCTAGCGTGCTGCGCCGACTGGTCGCTCTGGGAATCAGTGCCGCCCTGCTGACAGCCTGTGGCGCACAGGACGACGGTCAGCCGGACCGTACCCCGACACCCGGGTCCGTGGCCGCCCCGGCCCAGACCGTGGGACCCGAGGACGCCATCGCCGCGTTCGGCCTGCTCAAGGAGCTTGACGACGCCTGGAAGAAGCACGACTGCGCCAAGGTGGCCTTCCTGACGACCTCGGCGGCCGGTGAACTGGGCGCCCGTGCCTGCGAGGCGGTCAAGAACGGCCGTCCTGCCCCCGCACCTCTGAACTACAGCGATGCCGACTATTTCCTGCCCGACCATCCCGCGGAGCGTCCTTGGTTCGTCGCGCTGGCCCACGAGCCCCGGCCGTCCTACTTCCTCTTCGTCCGCGAGGAGGACCGCTGGCGGCTCGCGTACGGCCCGATCCGGGTCCTCGGGGCCGCTCCCGACCTCGACACCCAGCAGACGACCCGTGCCGTGCCCACCGACGATCCTGACGACGGGGTCCGCGCCCGGCTCGTGCCCCAGAAGCACCTGGCCTTCCTGTCCGACCGCGCGGGGCTGAGCGGCGTGCGGTTCGCCTCGGGCGACCCGATGCGCGCCCTGCTCGCCGAGCTGATCGGGAAGCCGGCCACTGTACGGCCCGACCGGCTCAGCTCCGACGTCCAGCTCGTTCCGTCCGAGACCAGGGCCCTCGGGCTGGCCGACGGCGGCGCGCTGGTCTTCCACGCACTCAAGATCGTGTACACGCAGAAGACGGGCGCGCGCGGGCTCGCCCATCCCCTCTTCGGCGCGGGCGCCGTGCGCGCCTTCACCGGCAAGCCGGGTCCCAAGGCCATCCACGCGGCCGAGGTGGTCCTTCTCGCGACCAAGGTCACCGCCGACGGGAAGCTGACGACCGTCGCGATGACCAGAGGCCTCGCCGACATCACCGCCTGACCCTCGCGCGCCCCCCGTACAGGAGACCGGCCGACATCACGGCCACCCGATGGTCCTGGGTAGGGTTTGAGCTTGTGACCAGTGTTGTGACCAGGGGCGAAACGCCTCCTATCGGGCCTGTCGTCGGCATGGTCGGCGCGGGCCAGCTCGCCCGCATGACCCAGCAGGCGGCCATCGCGCTCGGCGTCGAGCTGCGCGTCCTCGCCAACTCCCTCGACGAGAGCGCCGCCCGGGTGATCGCCGACACGCGGCTCGGCGACTACCGCGACCTCGCGGCGCTGCGCGAGTTCGCCGCCGGCTGCGACGCGATCACCTTCGACCACGAGCACGTGCCGACCGGCCACATCCGGGCCCTCGCCGCCGACGGCGTCGCCGTTCACCCGGGGGCCGAGGCGCTCGTGCACGCGCAGGACAAGGCCGTGATGCGCGAGCGGCTCACCGCGATCGGCGTCCCCTGCCCCGCCTGGGCCCGGGTCTCGTCCGCCGACGACCTTGAGGGATTCGGCAAGGAGCACGGCTGGCCCATCGTGGTCAAGGCGGTGCGCGGCGGCTACGACGGCCGGGGCGTCTGGATCTGCTCGTCCGCGGAGGAGGCCACGGAGGTGCTGGCCAGCGGCACCGACCTGATGGCCGAGGCGTTCGTGCCCTTCGAGCGCGAGCTGGCCGTGCTCGTGGCGCGGTCGCCGCACGGCCAGGGGGTCAGCTACCCGGTGGTGGAGACCGTCCAGCGGGACGGCATCTGCGTCGAGGTCATCGCGCCCGCGCCGGGCCTCGACCCGGAGGCCGCCGCGGTGGCGCAGCACACCGCGCTCAAGATCGCCAACGAGCTCGGCGTGACCGGCCTGCTCGCGGTGGAGATGTTCCAGCTCCCGGGCGGCCGGATCGTGGTCAACGAGCTGGCGATGCGCCCGCACAACAGCGGCCACTGGACCATCGAGGGCGCCCGCACCTCCCAGTTCGAGCAGCACCTGCGCGCCGTCCTCGACCTGCCGCTGGGCTCCCCGGCCCCGGCCGCGCCCGTCGTGGTCATGGTCAACGTCCTCGGCGGGGAGGATCCCGGCGTCTTCGGCCGCTACGAGCACGTGATGGCCCACGACCCTGGCGTGAAGATCCACTTTTACGGCAAGGAGGTGCGGCCCGGCCGGAAGATCGGGCACGTCACCGCGCTCGGCACCGACCTCGACGAGGTACGGGCCCGCGCCCGCCACGCCGCCGTCCACCTCGCCACGGGAGAGTACGTCTGATGACCGGAGATCCCGTGGTCGGCATCGTGATGGGCAGCGACTCCGACTGGCCGGTGATGCGGCTCGCCGCCGAGGCGCTGGATGAGTTCGGCGTCCCCTTCGAGGCCGACGTGGTCTCCGCGCACCGCATGCCCCAGGAGATGATCGCCTACGGCGAGCAGGCGGCGTCCCGGGGAATCCGGGTGATCATCGCGGGCGCCGGGGGAGCCGCCCACCTTCCCGGCATGCTGGCGGCCGTGACCCCGCTCCCGGTCATCGGCGTTCCGGTGCCGCTGAAGTACCTCGACGGCATGGATTCGCTGCTGTCCATCGTGCAGATGCCCGCGGGCGTGCCTGTGGCCACCGTGGCGATCGGAGGGGCCCGCAACGCCGGGCTGCTCGCCGTGCGCGTCCTCGCCGCCGCCTCCGAGGAGCTGCGCTCGAAGATGACGGCCTTCCAGGCAGCACTCAGGGACCAGGCGCACGCCAAGGGCGCCCGGCTCCGTGCCGAGGCCGAGGCCCTGGGAAGCCCCGGCCCGACGGGCTGAGAAAGGTCTGGGCTACGGGCGGCCCAGGGCGCGGTAGTGCCAGCCCGAGGCGCGCCAGGTCTCGGCGTCAAGCGCGTTGCGGCCGTCCACGATCTTGCGGGCGGCCACGACGCCGCCGAGCTTCTCGGGGTCGAGGTCGATGAACTCCTGCCACTCGGTCAGGAGCAGCACGACGTGCGCGCCGCGCGCGGCGTCCAGCGCCGAGGAGCCGAAGCCGAGGGTCGGATGGGCCTTGCGGGCGTTGGCGAGCGCCACCGGGTCGTAGACGGTCACCTTCCCGCCCTGCTCGCGGATCTTCACGGCCACGTCGAGAGCCGGGGAGTCGCGGATGTCGTCGGAGTTGGGCTTGAAGGCCGCCCCGAGCACGCCGACCGTACAGCCGCGGAACGAGCCGCCCGCCAGCTCGCGGGCCAGGTCGACCATGCGGGCCCGGCGGCGCATGTTGATCGCGTCCACCTCGCGCAGGAACGTCAGCGCCTGGTCGGCGCCCAGCTCGCCCGCGCGCGCCATGAACGCCCGGATGTCCTTGGGCAGGCAGCCGCCGCCGAAGCCGAGGCCCGGGTTGAGAAACCGGCCGCCTATGCGCTCGTCGAACGACAGCGCGAGCGAGAGGTCCTTGACGTCGGCGTGCGCGGCCTCGCAGACCTCGGCCATCGCGTTGATGAACGAGATCTTGGTGGCCAGGAAGGCGTTGGCCGCGACCTTGACCAGCTCGGCGGTCGGGTAGTCGGTGATGATCAGAGGGGTGCCCTCCGAGAGCATGGGCTCATACACCTCGCGCATCACCTTTTCGGCCTTGTCCGAGACGAGGCCGAGCACGATGCGATCGGGATGCATGGTGTCCCGCACGGCGAAGCCCTCGCGCAGGAACTCGGGGTTCCACGCGAGCTCCACCAGCTCGCCGGCGGGCGCGAGCCGTACGAGCTTGTCGGCGAGGCGCTGGGCGGTGCCGACCGGTACGGTCGACTTGCCGACGACCAGGCACTCGCGGTCGAGGTACGGGGCGAGCGACTCGACGACCGCGTCCAGATAGGACACGTCGGCCGCGTACTCGCCCTTCTTCTGCGGGGTTCCCACGCAGACGAAGTGCACGTCGCCGAACTCGGCGGCCTCCTGGTAGGAGGTCGTGAAGCGTAGCCGGCCCGACTCAAGCCCGCGCTGGAGCAACTCCTCCAGCTCGGGCTCGTGGATGGGAAGCTCGCCGGCCTGCAGGCTGGCGACCTTGGCCGGGTCCACGTCCAGCCCCAGCACTTCGAAGCCCAGCGCGGCCATGCACGCCGCGTGCGTGGCACCCAAGTATCCGGTCCCCAGGACCGTCAGGCGATAGGACACGAGCGTGCTCCTTCCATGTACGGCTGTCGACCCAATCTTTACCGTTACGTTGCCGAGGCATGTTACCGGCCCCCCTACCTCCTGCAACAGTACAAATAGGACATTTCGCCAGAGGGGTGACTTCCATATACCCCTGCTTCGGCCACCGTATTGTTGGACGTCCTAGTATTTGTCCATGAGCTTCCCTCTGTACGCGCCCGCCGAAGAGCACGAGATGCTGCGTGAGACCGTGCGGGCCCTCTCCGATGAGAAGATCGCCCCGCACGCCGCCGCCGTCGACGAGAACGGTGAGTTCCCGTGGGAGGCGTACAAGGCGCTCGTCGCCGCCGAGCTGCACGCCGTACACATCCCTGAGCAGTATGGCGGGGCGGGGGCCGACGCGCTCGCGACCGTGATCGTGATCGAGGAGGTCGCGCGGGCCTGCGCGTCGTCCTCCCTTATCCCGGCCGTGAACAAGCTTGGCACGGTGCCGCTGCTGCTGTCCGCCTCCGAGGAGCTCAAGCAGCGTTACCTGGCTCCCGTGGCGCGCGGCGAGGGCATGTTCTCGTACGCCCTGTCGGAGCCCGAGGCCGGCTCCGACGCCGCGGCGATGAAGACGCGCGCGGTCCGCGACGGCGACCACTACGTGCTCAACGGCACCAAGATGTGGATCACCAACGCGGGTGTGTCGGAGTTCTACACGGTCATGGCGGTCACCGACCCGCAGGCCGGCGCCCGGGGCATCTCCGCGTTCGTCGTGGAGAAGGACGACGAGGGCGTGAGCTTCGGCGCCAAGGAGAGGAAGCTCGGCATCAAGGGCTCGCCCACCCGCCAGGTCATCTTCGAGAACGCCCACATCCCGGCGGACCGGCTGATCGGCGAGGAGGGCACGGGCTTCAAGACCGCCCTCGCGACCCTCGACCACACCCGCATCACCATCGCCGCCCAGGCCCTCGGCATCGCCCAGGGCGCGCTCGACTACGCCATCGGCTACGTCAAGGAGCGCAAGCAGTTCGGCAAGCCCATCGCCGAGTTCCAGGGGCTGCAGTTCATGATCGCCGACATGGCGATGAAGCTGGAGTCCGCCCGGCAGCTCACGTACGCGGCGGCGGCCAAGTCCGAGCTCGCCATGCACGGCCAGAAGGTCGCCGACCTCACCTTCTTCTCCAGCGCGGCCAAGTGCGCCGCCTCCGACGCCGCCATGGAGATCACCACCGACGCCGTCCAGCTCCTCGGCGGCTACGGCTACACCCGCGACTACCCGGTCGAACGCATGATGCGCGACGCCAAGATCACCCAAATCTACGAGGGCACCAACCAAATCCAGCGCATGGTCATGGCCAGGCAGCTCCTCAAGTAGGCCCCTGGACAGCGAGAACCCGGTCCCGAGGGAGTTTCCGGGACCGGGTTCGTCATGTCAGTGGATGATCTTAGGAGGGTGCCTGTTCCGTCCCTGTTCCGTGGGACGCCGCGCGCGGACGGAACAGGCGATCGTCTATCGCCTTGCGGGCACGGTCGTGTGAGCCCGGCATCAGGTGGGCGTAGACGCGAAGGGTGAATCCCAGGTCCGCGTGGCCGAGGTACTCGGCGAACTCCTTGACCGACACACCACCGGCGAGCATCACACTCGCGTAGTAGTGCCGGAACTGGTGTAAGCCTCCTTGTGGCTCGTGGCGAACCGCTGACAGAACCTGGAATCCTTCTCCAGCTGCGGGATCACTCCGGCTTGGGCGATGGCCGGCTTCCACACGAGTTCCCTGTAGCTCCGAGCTTTGATGAACGTGTCATCGTTCCACCGGAACAACAGGTTGTGGGTGCGCGGAGCAGACGGCCTCATCCACACCGAACCTGGCATGGGTTCCTTCGTCACCGAGCCCGAGGAGCCCGAGGAGCCCAAGGCCGAGTGAGTCGCCGGCCGTCCGTTCCCTTGCTCGTAGGTACGACGATCCGAAATGCTGCCGCCCATGAGCTATGACTTGGCAGTCTGGGAAGGCGAACGGCCTTCCACTACGAAGGCGCTGGCAGCAAAGTACGAAGAGCTGATGGCGTATCTGGAGGCAGACGACAGCTCAGCACCAACACTGCGAATTCGCGCGTACGTGGAAGCTCTGCTTCGCCGCTGGCCTGACATCACCACTGACGAAGGGGAAGACAGCCCATGGTCAACAGGCCCGCTGCTGGGTGAAGCCTCCGGATCGATGATCTACTTCCCGTTGCGGTGGAGTGTGGCGGACGAGGCATCGGCCTTCGCCGCCCAGCTCGCAGAAGAGCATGGACTCGTGTGCTACGACCCACAGATGGACTGCCTCCGTCCGTAAGCCCGATCCAGCTCATCCGTGTACTCCAAACTCAGGTCGCGCCGCTGCCGAAGTGTTTCACGATCCGCTCCCGGAGCGCGTCCGCGTCCGCGTCGTTGAGTTCGTCGAGGATCGTCAGGGCCTCCTGCCAGCGGTCACGGGCCTGGGCGATGTCACCTGTCGCGGCGTATGTGTCGCCGAGGTGGGTGAGGACGGCGGCTTGGAACGAGCGGGCACCCACCTCCTGGAACACGGCGAGGGCCTGCTGGAAGCAGTCGATCGCTTCGTCGAAGCGGCCGAGGTGGTGATGGGCGTAGCCGATGCTGTCCAGCGTGCCCGCCTGGCCGTACCGAGAGCCGATCTGCCGCTGCAGGATGAGGGCCTGCTCGCCCGAGGCGAGGGCCTCGGCGTAGTCCCCCACACGGGTGCGGCACCAGCCGACCATGTTGAGCGCGTTCGCCTGCCCGGTGACGTGGTCTGCCGATCGGAACAGAAGCAGGGCCTCCGAGGCGTGGTCCAGCGCCGTGCGGTAGTCGCCTTGTCCCTCCAGCGCCAGTGCGAGACTGATGTGCACGTTGGCGCGAGCGGTGTCGTCGCCGTGTCCGGTGGCCAGTTCCAGCGCCTCCCCCAGGTGGGCACGCGCTTCATCGAAGCGGCCGAGCTGTGCGCAGGCGGTGCCGAGGACGCGGAGCACTCTGATCTGACCGGTCCGGTCGCCGAGACGCCTCGTGGCCTCCAGTGCTATGAGCTGTACGGTCATGCGGTCGGTCCAGTGCCCCCGGCGTTCCAGGAACTCGGTCGTGGTCCAGGCCAGTTGCCAGGCGTGGACGTCGAACCCTGATCGGTGCGCGTGCCGCACGGCCGCGAGCAGGTTCTGGTGCTCAGCGGCGAACCAGTGCGTCGCCCGCTCGGAATCCGGCACATCACCCCGTGTCACTCCCGGCCCGGGTCGCGCCACCACCACCGGGTCGCGGTGAGGATTGAGCGACATGGCCGCCGTCTGGGCGGTGTGCAGGTAATGGTCGAGTAGCCGGTGTGTCGCCGCGTACCCCTCGGCGGCATCGTCCTGCAGGGAGAGCTCGGCGCTGTACGCCCGGAGCAGGTCGTGCGAGGTGAACCGGCCGGGCCGGTGCTCGGTGACCAGGCCCGCCGCGGTCAACTCGGCGAGCAGGCCGCGCGCCGTCTCCGACGTGACCCCGGCGAGACTCGCCGCGGCCGCCGTGGCGATGTCGGCGCCCGCGGTCAGCCCGAGCAGACGGAAGACGCGGGCCGCGGCGGGCCCCAGAGTGCGGTACGACCAGGAGAAGACCGCGCGGACCTCGCCGGCCTCGTCCCCCGCGCTGAGGAGGTCCAGCCGCCCGCGCTCGTCGCGCAGCTCGTCGGCGAACACCGAAAGCGGGGAGGCTGGATGTCCGGCGGCTCGGGCGGCCACGATCGCCAGGGCCAGGGGCAGCCGCGCGCACCAGGTGATGATCTCGTCCATCGCATCGGGTTCGGCGGCGGCGCGCTCGGGGCCCAGGCGCCGCGCCAGCAGTTGCCGCGCTTCGCCGGCGGCCGGCGGATCCAAGGCGAGCGGATGGGCGCCTTCCACGGCGACGAGGCTGGTGAGCTGGTTGCGGCTGGTCACCAGCACCATGCTGCCGGGTGCCCCGGGCAGCAGTGGTCGTACCTGCTCGGCATCTCGGGCGTTGTCCAGCACCACAAGCATTCGGCGCCGGGCGAGCAAACTCCGGTACAGCGCCGTCTGCCTGTCCACGTCGGACGGCAGGTTTGAGACCGGGACGGCCAGGGCGTGCAGGAATCCGCCAAGTGCTTCGCCCGGTGTCATCGCCGGCCTGTTCGGGGCGAATCCGCGGAGGTTGACGTAGAGCTGGCCGTCGGGGAACCGTGCGGAGGCCCTGTGGGCCCAGTGCACCGCCAGAGCCGTCTTTCCCACGCCCGCCGTGCCCGACAGCGTCGCGATGAGGACCGCGGTGGGCTGGTCGGCAGCGCGGGCGAGAATCGCGTCTAGTTCGGCGATCTCGGTGTCGCGCCCGGTGAACCCGCGCACGTCCAGAGGGAGTTGCGCCGGGGGCGCGGTCCGGGCGTCCGCGGTCGCCGGTGAAGCCGTGCCGGTTTCGGCCGCCGTCGGCGGTGCGGGTGCCGGTCCGGATTCCGCTCCGTTCCCGCACAGGAGCGCCCGGTGCAGCTCGCGCAGTTCCTTTCCGGGGTCTAGGCCGAGTTGGTCGGCCATCCGTCGCCGAAACGTGTCGTAGCAGTCCAGAGCCTCCGGGATGCGTCCGGCGGCGTGCAGGGCACGCATCAGCGCCGTGACCAACGGCTCCGCCAAGGGGTTCTCCAGCAGCAGGTCGGCGAGTGGGCCGATGACCGTGGCCGCTTCGCCCAGGCGTAGTTCCGCCTGCGCCCAGCGCACCGCCGTGTCGAGGTGCTGCTGGTGCCATGCCTGTCGCACGCGGTCCGCCCAGTCGCCTTCGATGCCGCAAAGGGGGGCGCCCCGCCACAGCCCCAGAGCCTGCCGCAGCAGCCCGGCCTCCTCCGTCTCCGCGCATTTCCCGATTCGCGCCTGTCCGACGAGGCGCCTGAAGCGGTGCAGGTCGATGCTGTCGGGATCGACGTCCAGCACGTACCCTCCGCTGCGGCGCCTGAGCCGCGCCGATCCTTCCTCGCCGGTGCTCACCTGCTCCAGCACCCGCCGCATCCTGGCCAGATAGACATGGAGCGTGTGCCGTGCCCGCTCCGGCGGAGCCTCGCCCCACACCCGATCGACCAAGGTCTCCACGGGCACCGGCCGTGGGGTGTCCACCGCCACGGCCGCCCACACGGCCCGCTGCCGCGGAGGTCCGAGATCCACCGGCCGACCCGCCGTCCATAACTCCATCGGGCCCAGCATGCGTAACTCCACGATGCTCTCTCCCCCGTAAGCGCGAGCTCCGCCTGATCTCCCGTTGACCAGGTGATTAAGAAATCTGCAGCGTTTCGGCCACTTTCCTGGCCGATGCTGAACCCGTGATCGCCCCGTGTCAACCGGGTTCACGGGGGACGAAGTACGGACCGAACCGCCGGAAGCGTGATCGGCGACTTCGGTCCGAAACGCGAAGGAGAAAATCGTGAGCCGTCTCATCGACCGGATGATCGATCGGATCGTCCCCAAGGCCACCGCGTCCGCCTGTGACTACCGCGACGTGTGCAACGCGGCCGGCCATCCGGGCCTCTGGTGGCGCGAGTGCTGTGCGCAGACCGGCTGTTCCTGGACCTACGTCGGCCCCTGCTGACCGGCTGTGACGACACCGGGTGGCGGCGCCACGCCGCCACCCGGGCTTCCCGCGAGGAGTGACATGGGCATGGAGTACGTGAGGGCGGCGTGCGCCACCCTGATCGCGGTGGTCTTCGCGGCCTCCGCAGTGTCGAAGCTGCGGGATTTCAGGGGGTTCGCCCGGTCCCTTCCAACGCTCGTCCCGGTCAGGGCCCGCCTGGTCCGGCCGCTGGCCCTGGTCGTCGTCGCCGCGGAGACGGCGACCCCGATCCTCCTGGCGGTGCCCCGGGCGACCTCGTACGGCTTCGCGCTCGCGTGCGCCCTGCTCACGGCGTTCACCGCCGCGATCGCCGGCGTCCTACGACGGGGGCGGCAGGCTGCGTGCCAGTGCTTCGGCGCGTCCAGTGAGCCCGTCGGTCACCGTCACCTCGTCCGTAACGGCGCGCTGTTGATCAGTACGGTCCTCGGCGGGCTCGCGCCGCAGGGCCTTCCGGCTCCGGCCGGTCTGGCGGTGGCGGTCACGGCAGGCGTCGCCGGAGCGATGCTGATCATTTCGTTCGACGACGTCGTCGACCTGTTCGCGAGGAGCTCCTGATGCCCTACCTTGCCGCCGCCGTGGTGTTGCTCGGTGTGCTGTGCCTGCTGAACCTGGCGCTAATGATCGGGGTCCTGCGCCGGCTGCGAGCGCAGGCCGTCCAGGCGGACGTCCCAGCGGGGGCGCCGTCCGCGCTGGGACCGCGCTCTTCCATCGGGGAGTTCACGGCCGTCACCACTGACGGCGAGCTGGTGTCCGCCGCCACCTTGACCGGGGTGGTGGGCTTCTTCTCCTCCGGCTGCGAACCCTGCCACCGGCTGCTGCCGCGTTTCGTCGAGCATGCGCGGAAGCTGGGGCGCGAGAACGTGCTGGCGGTGTTCGGCGGCGACGACGAGGCGGCGGTACGGGCCCTCACACTTGTCGCCCGGGTCGTCGTGGCCGACCGCGACGGCGGAGCGGTGGCGCGCGCGTTCCAGAACACGTGGACCCCCATGCTCTACCTCATCGGCGACGACCACCGGATCGTCGCCGTGGGCACTCGCATGGAGGAATTGCCCCTCCCGGACCGGGACGACAGGGTCGCGGGCAAGGGGCGGCGGTGAGCGCCGTAGAGAAGAGGGATCTGCGCATCAGCCTGCGAGAGCAGCGCGCCTCCATCACCGAGGCCCTCTCGATCATCTGGCGGGCGGCATCGGTTGATGTGGCGGTGCTCCTGCTGCTGACCTTCGTCGCGGCCGCGGCGCCGATCGCGACCGCGTGGCTGACCAAGCTGGTGATCGACCGATTGACGGCTCCGGACGGCGCGGTCGCGGGACTCGCGCTCGGACTGGCCGGCACCGGACTGGGAGCCGCCGTCCTCCCGGCGATGCTCCGCCACCTTCGAGCCCACATCGGCAGGGCCGCCAACCTGGCCGCCATCGAGCGGCTGTTCGTGGCGGTCGAACGCCAGGTCGGGCTGCGCACCTTCGAGGATTCGTCCTTCCATGATCGCCTCCGGCTGGCCCAGGGGGCCACCGGTCGCATCGCCGAGTTGGTGGACGGCATCGGCAACGGTCTCGGAGGCGTGCTCTCCCTCGTCGGTTTCGTGGCATCCCTGCTCATCCTCAGCCCGGCGATGACCATGGTGGTGCTCCTGGCCGCCATTCCCGCCCTCGTCGCCGAGCTGTATCTCGCACGGCGCCGAGCGAGCACGGAATGGAACGTCGAACAGTACTACCGGCGGGAGTTCTTCTATAGCCAGCTGCTCACCGGGGTAGCCGCGGCCACGGAGATCCGCCTTTTCGGCATCGGGGCGTTCCTGCGCGCCCGGATGATCGGCGAACGACTGTCGGCGAACACGGCGATCCGGCGGATGGACCTGCGGGAACTCCGCACCCAGGCCGGACTGACGGTGCTGGGCGCGGGGGTCGCCGGGGCCGGCCTGTGGTGGGCGATCGCCGCTGCACGGCGCGGCGAGCTGAGCATCGGAGACGTCTCCATGTTCCTCGCGGCCGTCGGCGGCGTGCAGTCCGCCCTGGGGACGCTGACGTCGTCGATCTCCGGCTGGCAGGCGAGGCTGCTCGCCTTCACCCACTACGTCGCCGTCGTAACGGCCGAACCGGACCTGCCGCACGCGGAGCATGGGCACGCGCCGCCGCTGCGGCAGGGCGTCGAACTGCGGGACGTGTGGTTCCGCTACAGCGACGACCATCCCTGGGTTCTGCGTGGGGTGAACCTGACCATCCCGCACGGATGCGCTGTCGCACTCGTCGGGCTGAACGGCGCGGGAAAGAGCACGCTGGTCAAGCTGCTGTGCCGGATGTACGACCCGACCCGAGGTCAGATCTTGTGGGATGGAACGGATCTGCGCGACATCCCCCCGGCCATGCTGCGTGAGCGGATCAGCGCCGTGTTCCAGGACCACATGAACTACGACATGACGGCCCGCGACAACATCGTCCTCGGCGACCTGAGCACACGGCATGACCAGGGACGCATCGAGGAGGCGGCCGCACGTGCCGGGCTGCACGACACGCTCGCCGCCCTTCCCCGGGGTTACGGCACGCCCCTCACCCGCATCTTCATGATCGGGGATGACAAGGATGATCCGGCGGTCGGCGTCGTCCTGTCCGGCGGTCAATGGCAGCGGCTCGCGCTCGCCCGGGCCTTCGTGCGGAACGACAGGGATCTGATGATCCTCGACGAGCCGAGCTCCGGCCTGGATCCGGAGGCCGAACACGAGATCCACACCGGCATGCGGGAGTACCGCGAGGGCCGGACCAGCCTGCTGATCTCGCATCGGCTCAGCGCCGTCCGCGACGCCGACTACATCGCCGTCCTCGACGACGGACGGATCACCGAACACGGGTCGCACGAGGTCCTGCTCGCCGCCGGCGGCAGCTACGCCAGGCTCTTCCGGCTCCAGGCCGCCGGATACCAGGAGGCTCTGTGAAGCTCGCTCTTCCGGCCGCCGGGATGCTGCTGGCCGTCGGCCTGCTGGCGCTCTGGGCCCGCCGCGGCTTCCTGGCCACGACCGTCCACGGTACGAGCATGGAACCGACGCTGCGACCGGGCGACCGCCTGCTGGTCCGCAGGACGAAGCGCGTCCGCGCGGGACAGATAGTGGTCTTCGTCTACCCCGGCGGGCCGCACACCGAAGAGCCCGTACCCGAGCGGGACCGCCCGCTCCTCATCAAGCGGGCCGTGGCCGTGCCGGGTGATCAGGTGCCTGTCGCATGGGAGCATCCGGATGTCCACGAAGTGGCAGGCACGGTGGTGCCGCGCGGAGCTCTCGTCGTGCTGGGCGACAACCGTGCGACCAGCTGGGACTCCCGGCACTACGGTCTGGTGTGCCACGACCGCTTCGTCGGCGTCGTGATCCGGCGGCTGCCCGGACGGGAACCGTCCGAAGGGGATAAGCCCCACGGGGCCATGGCGGGCTCGCGCACCGACCACCTCGCCTCCCGCGAGGAGTGATCGCCCGACGAATCTGGCGAGGCCGAGTGTGATGACCACGGCCGGTCTGGCGAAGGATTCGCCCGCCGAGGCCAGGTTCGTAAGCTGGGGGTGTGTCCCCCGCACTGGTTCTGCTCGATGGAGTGCGCTGGCAGGGTGCGCGCGTGGTCGGTGATCGCGCGCAGACCCTGCTGGCCGTACTCGCCATGCACGGGCGTGGGGGGCTCAGTGACGAGCGCCTGGTCGAGGAGTTGTGGCCCGACGAGGCGCCGGCCAACCCGACGAAGGCGCTGCAGGTGGTCGTCTCGCGGACCAGGGCGGCGACCTGCGCCGACGTGGTGGTGCGGCTCCCGCGTGGTTACCGGCTCGGGCTGCCCGCCGGTCAGGTGGACGCGCTGCTGCTCGGCGCGCTGGTGGAGAAGGCACGGGCCGCGCTGGGCGAAGACGACATGGAGCTCGCGCGTCGCCACGCCGAAGAGGCCATGGGTCTCGTGGCCGGCGGCATGGATGGCGCCACGGGCCCACTCGCCGAGCTGAGGGGCGTCGCCGCGGGGTGGGTGGCCGAGGCGCGCCGGGTGGCGGCGATCGCGCGGGGCCGGAGCGGCGCTCACGAGGGCGCGCTGCCGCTGCTGGAAGAGGCCGCGGCCGATCGGCCGCACGACGAGGAGCTGCTCGCCTGCCTGCTGCGCAGCGAGGCCGCCGTACGCGGCGCCGGCGCCGCCCTGGAGCGCTACGAGCGGTATCGCGCGGGCCTGGTCGCGCGGCTCGGCACCGAACCAGGGCCTGAGCTCGCCCGCGTGTACGCCGAACTCCTCCTGGCCGATCGGCCGGTGCGTGAGGGCATCCTGTTCGATGGTTCCTCGCTGCTCGGCCGCGACGGCGATATTCGTGCGGTACACGCCCTGTTGCAGACCAACCGGGCGGTCTCCATCATCGGCCCTGGCGGGCTGGGCAAGACGCGGCTGGCTCATGTCGTCGGCAGGAACGCCGCGCAGCCCGTCGCCCACTTCGTCGAACTCGTCGGCGTCTCCTCGCCGGAGGGCGTGGTGGGCGAGGTGGGCTCGGCGCTCGGGGTCCGGGACTCGGTCAGCGGGCGCCGTGCCCTGACCGCCGAGCAGCGCTCCGACGTTCGCGCCCGGATCGCCCAGCATCTCGACCAGACTCCGGCGCTGCTGATCCTGGACAACTGCGAGCACGTGATCGAGGCTGTCGCCGATCTGGTGGCGTTCCTGACCGTGACGACCCGCGACCTGCGGGTGCTGATCACCTCGCGCGCCCCCTTGTCGATCCCCGCCGAACGCGTCTACCTGCTCGGCGAGCTGCCCACGGGCGACGCGGTGGAGTTGTTCCGCCAGCGCGCCACGGCCGCCCGTCCAGGTGTGCGGATCGCTGAGGAGGTGGTCGAGCAGGTCGTCGCCCGCCTCGACGGCCTGCCGCTCGCGATCGAGCTGGCCGCGGCCAAGGTGCGGGTGATGTCGGTGGAGGAGATCGCGCGGCGCCTGGCGGACCGGTTCGCCCTGCTGCGCGGCGGGAACCGTATGGCCCCCGACCGGCACCAGACGCTGCTGGCGGTCATCGACTGGTCGTGGAATCTGCTGGACGAGCCAGAACGGCGGGCGTTGCGATGGTTGTCGCTGTTCGGCGACGGTTTCACGCTGGACGCGGCCGAGCACGTACTCGGCCCGGAGGCCCTGCACGTCGTGGACGTGCTGACCGAGCAGTCGATGGTGAGCGTCCGCGAGACGACGTACGGCCTCCGCTACCGGATGCTGGAGACCGTCAGGGAGTTCGGGCGGATGAGGCTGAAGGAGGCCGGCGAGGAGGCGCCCGCCCGGGCGGCGCAGCGGGCCTGGGCGACGGAGTACGCTCACGAACACGCCTTCGAGCTGTTCGGCCCTGCGCAGTTCGCGGCGGTCGACGCGTTGCACGCCGAGGAGAGCAACCTCGCCGATCTGCTCCGGCAGGCTCTCAGCGAGTCCGATCCCGTGACGACCGTCCAGTTGCTGGCCGGCGTCGGCGCGCTGTGGTCGATCCGTGGCGACCACTCCCGGATCCTCGTCCACTGGGACGCGATCACCCAGGTGATCACCGGCTGGACGCCACCGCCGTACCTTGTGGAGGTGACCAGGGCCGCCACGATGATCACGCTCATGAACATCGCGGTCCTCATTGATCGCCGCGGCGATCCGTTGCGCGATCTCCTCCGCACGCTGCCCGCCGGTGAGACGACGGATCCCCGCGTGGCGGCGATGGCCACGGTGCTGCTCGCGTGCGACGCGGCCGACGGCTCCGAGGTGCGTCGCCGGCTGGCGGAACTGTGCCGGAGCCCCGATCCTGACGTCGCCTTGACGGCCACGCAGATGAGTGTCCACGTCCTGGAGAACGCGGGTGACGTGGCCGGGGCGATCGAGGCCGCCGAGCGGACCCTGACGATGCTCCGCGAGGACGAGGGGCCGTGGCTCGCCGCGATCATGCACGCCGTGCTGGCCCACCTGGTCAGGCAGCTCGGCGACCGCCGCCGGGCCGTCGAGCACGCGCGGACCGCCATCCCGGTGCTGACCCGGCTCGGCGCCAACGACGACGAGACCCAGCTACGCGCGTTGCTGCTGACC
Organism: Sphaerisporangium sp. NPDC049003; assembly: GCF_043197795.1. NCBI lineage: Bacteria > Bacillati > Actinomycetota > Actinomycetes > Streptosporangiales > Streptosporangiaceae > Sphaerisporangium > Sphaerisporangium sp. NPDC049003. The sequence goes on along the minus strand of NZ_JBICTU010000007.1, from coordinate 217,647 downwards.
TCCGCGCTCGCCGACGGCGACCTCGGCACCGCGGAGGCCGAGCTCGCCGAGATCACCCGGATCAACGACAACGAGACGGTGCTCGGCGGGATGGCGATCGCCTCGCTGAGCGCGGCCGAGCTCGCCCTCGCCCGCGGTGAGACGGCCGCCGCGCTCGCGGAGTACCGCCTGGCCGTCCAGCGGGCACGCGATCTGCGCCTGCCCGGAGTCCCGCTCGCGGAGTTCACGCCGTGGATGATGATCGCGGTGTCGGTCACCCTGACGGCGTACGCGTACCACGCCCCGCCGGAAGACGTCCGGTACGGCGAGGAGTTGTTCTCCGCAGTCCGGGACCACGACCTGCTGGCTTCGGGAAACCCCGTCCTCGACTACCCGCTGTGCGGCTCGGTGCTCTTCGCGCTCGGCGCCTGGGGGTTGCTTCGGGTAGCCATGGCCCCCGGCGACGCGATCGGGTTGCTGGTGCTGGCCGAGCGGTTCGCGTACAACAGCAGCATGCCCAGCATGGCCTTCGAGCGGATCGAACCGTACGCGGAGCGGGCCGCGCCCGGGATGATCGCCGCCGTGCGGGCCGAGTACGGCGACCGACGCGGCTCCGACCTGCTCGGCGAGGCGCGGCGTCTCGTCGAGCAGGTTTCCGGCCGTGACGGGCGGAGGTCACATGTGCCGTTTGTAGCTGCGTACCGACAGCGGCGCGAAGATCGCGATGACGATCAGGCACGCCAGGAGCGTCCAGGCCACCTCTCCGCTGACGAGGGCGTTGTTGGCGAGGTCGCGGGCGGCCGTGACCAGGTGTGAGACCGGGTTGATCCGTACGAACGCGGCCAGCCAGTCGGGCAGGGTCTCGACGGGGACGAACGCGTTCGACAGGAACGTCAAGGGGAACAAGATCATCATGGAGATGCCCTGCACGGCCTGGGCGCTCCGGGCGATCGTGCCGACCCAGGTGAAGACCCACGCCAGCGACCAGCCCGTGAAGATCGCCAGCAGGATCGCGGCGAGCACGCCGCCCGCTCCGCCGCCCGGGCGGTAGCCCAGCACCAGGCCCATGGAGAAGGTCAGGGTGGCCGCGATCGTATAGCGCAGCAGGTCGGCCACCATCGGGCCGGCGAGCGGCGCGATCCGGGCGATCGGCAGCGACTTGAACCGATCGAAGACACCCTTCTCCATGTCTTCGCGGAGCTGCGTGCCCGTGGCCATGCACGTCGTCAGCACGGTCTGGGCGAGGATGCCGGGGATCATCAGGGGAAGGTAGCTTTCCACGTCGCCGGCGATGGCGCCGCCGAAGATGAAGGCGAACATCGCGGTGAACAGGATCGGCTGCAGCGCCACGTCGAAGAACTGCTCCGGGTTGCGGCGCATCTTCTTGAGCGCCCGCCACGCCATCATCAGGGTCTGGCCGAGCGTCTCCCCCATGGAGACGCGCCGCCGGGCGGCGGCCACGCGGTCGGCGGCCCGTACCGCCTCGCGGGCGGGTGCGGTCATGGTGCTCATCGGTTCTCCTCGATGCCGGTCTTGTCGTCCCCGTCCGTCTCATGGCCGGTGAGGGCGAGGAACACCTCGTCCAGGCTGGGCTTGGCCACGCTCACCGAGGAGATGGACACCCCGGCGGCGCGAAGCGCGATCAGTACGTCCGCGGCCAGGTCGGCCTGGTCGAGGGCGACGTTGAGGCGGCCCTGCTCCGGGCCGAGGATCGGGTCGGAGCCGAGGACGCGCCGCACGACCTCCACGGCGGCGGGCACCGCGCCCGGCTCGGCGAGCAGCAACTGGAGGGCGGAGTTGCCGACCGCGGTCTTCAACTCGTCGGGGGTGCCCTCGGCGACTTTGCGGCCGTGGTCGATGACGGCGACGCGATCGGCGAGCTGGTCGGCCTCGTCCAGATATTGCGTGGTCAGCAGCACCGTGCAGCCATCGGCGACCAGACCGCGGATGGTGTCCCACATCTGGCCGCGCGTGCGCGGATCGAGACCGGTGGTCGGCTCGTCGAGGAAGATCAGCGGTGGCCTGGTGATCAGGCTGGCCGCCAGGTCGAGACGCCGGCGCATGCCGCCGGAGAACTGCGAGATCGGCTTGTTGGCGGCGTCCTCCAGGCCGAACTGACCCAGCAGTTCGGTGGCGATGCGCCGGGCGCGCGGCGCGGCGATGCCCTGCAGGCGACTGAAAAGCCAGAGGTTCTCGCGGGCCGTCAGGTTCTCGTCGACCGACGCGTACTGTCCGGTGACGCCGACGAGCTGGCGGATCACGTGCGGATTGCCGGCCACGTCGACCCCGAAGATCTCGGCACGGCCCGCGTCGATCTTCAACAGGGTGGCCAGCATCCGTAGCATGGTGGTCTTGCCGGCGCCGTTCGGGCCAAGGACGCCGAAGATCTCACCTGGGCGTACGTCCAGGTCGATCCCGTCGACGGCACGGTGCCCGCCGAACGTCTTCACCAGCCCTTCCGCATGTACGGCCAGATCAGTGCCCCCGTCGGGGGCCGGGCCGCCCCCGGTTCGTCCGAGTTCTGTGATGCTCATGGCCTCACTCTCGGTGGCGCCGGTTTCACGGCACCCTCGACCGGGTTTCACCGCTCATCCCCGTGATCGGATTGTTTTCCCAGGTGCCCTGGTAGCGGGTCGCTACGGGCCAGAAGGTCATGCTCGGCGTGCGAGCAGACGGCCTCATCCGCACCGAACCGGGCATGGGTTCCTTCGTCACCAAGGCCGAGGAGCGCGAGGAGTCAAAGGCCCGAGTGAACCGCCGTCCGTCCGTTTGCTCGTCTGTACGACGATCCGATGCCCGCTTCAGCTCCATCTGGTGGTGATCGCGTGCTGTGCTGACGCTCACTCGATTTCGCGTAATGCCTTCGTGGTGAGCGTCAGGAGCACCCCTGGTGGAGCTGTGTCAGGTTGTCAGCGTTGCAGGGTGAGTACGCCCGGGCGGTAGGGCAGGAGGCCGTAGTCGCCGCCGGAGCTGGGGCTGCGGCCTTGGTAGAGCAGTTGCAGGTTGCAGGGGTCGATGGTCTTGGTCTGGTCGGGGTTGCTGCGGACCAGGTCGCCGTGGCTGATGTCGTTGGTCCAGGTGGCGCCGCTGTTGGCCTTGCCGGCGAAGGGGTTGCTCTCGGTCGCGGCCTGCGGTGTCCACGAGCCGCCCAGGCTGGTGGAGGTGAACGAGCGGAAGTAGCGGCCCTGCGAGCCGATCGCCTCGACGATCATGAGGTATTGGTTCTGGCCCTGGACCTTGTAGACCTCGACCGCTTCGAACAGGTTGTTCGTCGTGTCGCTCATGACCACTGTCGAGGTCGAGCCGAAGCTGCCCGGGAAATTCCCGATGGGCATGCTGGCCCGGTAGATCTTGCCGTTGTCCCCGGCGAAGAACAGGTACATGTTGGTGCCGTCACCGATGAGCGTCTGGTCGATGGGGCCCGTTCCGGAGCCGGAGATGCTTCCGGAGAACAGGGTCTGCGCCGATGACCAGCCGTTGGGGTTGGTGGGGTCGCTTGAGGTCTTGTAGGAGAAGGCGGTCGGACCCCATTGGTAGGCCAGGACCCAGATGTTCTTGGGGGCGAAGTAGAAAAGCGTGGGCGCCACAGTGCCGGAGGACATGGTGTTCTGGCCGGCCGAGGCCATGTCGGACCAGTTGGTGAACAGGCCGAAGTTCATCGAACCCCAGCTCGATCCCGTGTCGTGCGTCGTGGCGTAGACCAGGTGCTTGCCGTTGTAGACGACGGAGGTGAAGTCCTTGAGCGAGACCCACCCCGACTTCGGGTTCGCCAGCGAGCCCGTCGATGTCCAGCGGTACGTCGACGGAAGAGCGCACGTACCGGTCGGCGTCGCGCTCGGGCTCGGGCTCGGGTTGCCGCCGCCGACCTGGACGAGCTGCCACTGCTGGTTGGCGCCGCCCCAGTCGTCGTACTGGACGATGTTGCCCCCGTCTGCCGTCGACGCGCCCTGGACCTCCAGGGCCTTGTTGCTGAGACGGCTGATGAAGCGGACGTAGCCGCTGTCGGAGTCGGCGAGGCGCCATTGCTGGTTGGTGCCGTTGCCGTCGGCCCATTGGACGATGGAGCCGCCGTTGGCGGTGGAGAAGTTGTAGACGTCCAGGACCTTGCCGGAGACGCGGGACTTGATGCGGTAGTAGCCGCCGCCTGAGTCGACGAACTGCCATTGCTGGTTGTTCCCGTTGTTGCGGGTCCATTGGGTGATGCGCCCGCCGTCGGCGGTGGAGGAGTTGTAGACGTCCAAGGCCTTGCCGCTGTTGCGGTTGACCAGGATGTACCACGCGTTGGTGTCGACGGTCGCGGCGGAGGCGCCGGACGACAGGATGCTGATCACGGTTGCCGCGAGTATCGCGGGCAGGATGATCGCCAGGAGGCGTCTGATCACAGGAATCTCCAGAGGTTGTTGCTCGAACCGTTGTCGTCGGCCAGGACGACCTGCGCGCCCTGGGAGGTACCACTGAGGCCCAGCACCCGGCCGCCGTTGGCGCACTGGACGCGGAAGGCGGCGTCGCCGCCGTAGCGGAGCCGCCACCGGTGGTCGCCGGTGCCGTTGTCGGCCCACTGCACGACGCGCGATCCCGCGGCGGTGCCCGCGTTCTCCACACCCAGCACCTTCTGGCTGTTGGAGTTGCGCAGCCGCAGGTAGCCCCCGGTGTCGACGATCGCGGTCCACAGGTGGTCGGCGGTGCCGGTGTCACCCCACTGGACGACGAGCGCGCCGTCGGACGTCGCCATGCCGGTGACGCCGAGCACCATGCCGGTGCCCACGTTCTGCAGGCGACGCGCGCCGTTGGGCACGAATCGCCACTGGTTGTCCGCGCTGCCGTTGTCGGAGTCCTGCACGGCGGGCGTGCCGTTGGCGGTGGAGCCGTTCTGGGTGCCGAGCAGCTTGGAGCTGTTGACGTTGCGGATCTTCACGGAGCCGTCACCGACGTCGGTGATCGTCCAGCGGTGGTCGGCGGTGCCCGTGTCGCCCCACTGGAGCACGCGGGCGCCGTCGGCCGTCGACATGTTCTCGACGCCCAGCACCTTGCCGCTGTTGGCGTTGCGGAACCGCAGGGCGTTGCCGTCCACGATGAGGGCCCAGTCGTGGTCGGCGGTCCCGTTGTCGGTCCACTGCAGGGCCGTCCCGCCGTCGGCGGTGGACATGTCCTGGATGCCGAGGACCAGAGCGCTGGCGGCGTTCATCAGCCGGAACCTCGCCCCGCCTCCCTGCCCGGTGGCGTTCCAGTAGACGACGTAGTTGTGGTCGTACGCGTCGTAGAACGGGCCGAGGTTGACCGTGGAGCCGTTGGCGGTGGCGGTGGCGGTGGCGGTGAAGGCCAGTGACGACGTGCTGGTCCGGGTGATCGACGAGGGGGTGAGCGTCGGCGCCGACGACAGGGAGGTGCTGCCGTAGTTCCCCGACAACACGACCGGGCCGTACACGGCGGCGGCGATGCCGGCGTTGTCGTTGGCGGCCTTCATGATCACGCGCATGGGCAGTCGCATGGTCACGGTGTCGCCCGAGGTCCACGACCGGGTCAGCTCGGCGTAGGAGCCCGGGGTGATGCCGATGTTCTGTTCGGCCCCGTTGACGCTGATCGTCGCGCCCTGGGTCCAGGCCGGGATGCGGATCCGCATCGACCACGACCCGCTCACGTTACCGGTGACCTGCAATGATGTGGTGTCGCTCACCGGGTAGGTCGTCGTCTGCGTCACGGTGATGCCGCGCTGGGACCAGTTCAGCGTCGAGGGCGCGAACAGGTTCACGAACAACGTGGTGCCGTTGTAGAAGTAGATCGAGTCCACCAGCTTCGTGTTGGTCTCGATGCCGGTGCCCTGGCAGCACCAGAACGAGTTGTAGTCCGTGCTCCAGGTGCCCCCGCCCCAGGCCGGGCCGACGCCGCGGCGGCCGCCGGGGTTGAGCGGGGTGAAGTAGGTGACGTGCCCCCGGCTGTCGGAGGGGTTCTGCTGGCCGATCATATGGTTGAACAGGGCGTTCTCGTAGTAGTCGAAGTAGTCGGCCCGGTTGGGCGAGAGCGTCCAAAGCTCCCGGGTCAGCTTCAGCATGTTGTACGTGTTGCACGCCTCGCCGGTGTCCTGGGTCAGGTAGGCGGCGATGGCGTTGGGTGCGCGGAAGTGCTCGGCCTGGCTGTTGGCGCCGTTCACGTACGTGTGCGCGTTGACCGTGATGGCCCAGGCGTTGGCCGCGATGTCCCGATAGCGGGTCGTGCCCGTCGCCTTGTACTCGCGCGCCGCCCCGATCCACTTGGGGACCTGCGTGTTGGCGTGCAGGCCGTTGAGCTGGTCCTGGTTGGACGCGAGGGGGTTGAAGACGGCGGCGTGGTCGAACCGCTGGGCCACGGTCAGCCAGCGGGAATCGCCGGTCATCTGGTACAGGTCGGTCAGCACGGCGTTCATGCCGCCGAACTCGGTGCCCAGCATCGACTGCATCTGGCTTGAGCTGAGCCGGCTCGTCCGCGTGTCCACCCAGCCCGCCAGGGCCAGCACTACCGTCCGGGCCTGGTTGTTCTCCATGAGCCGCCACACGTCGAGCAGCCCGGCGAGGGTCTTGTGGACGCAGTAGTAGGGTACGTTGCCGTTGCTGAGCGTCCGGTTCTCGACGGCGGTGATTTCGGACTCGGGGAAGCCGGACAGGTAGCCGGCGGTGAACCCCGCGGCGCCGTTGTTGTTCTGGCATTTGGCCAGCTCGGCGACCATGTAGCCGGCCTTGTCCCGGCACGTGGTGTCCCCGAGCACGGCGTAGGCCTGCGCCCATGCCGTCAGGAAGTGCCCCTGCATGTGGCTGCGGAACGGGAAGCCGGGCGCGTCCCAGCCGCCGTTGGCCGAGGCGCCGTTGGTGGACAGACGGTGGTTGGCGCGAAAGACGTAGAGCAGCCGGTCGACGTCGACGAAGCGCAGATAGTTCAGGGTGCGGTTCTGATTGTCCAGCCAGCGGCCAGAGGTCAACCGGACCTGCCCGAGGCCGAACTCGTAGGCGGCCACGCCGATGTCGGCACGTCCCCAGGGAACGGCGGCGCCGGCGGCGGAGGCACCGGCGACCTGGGCGGCGGCCGAGAGCACCACGGTCGTGCCCGCGGCCTGGAAGAGCTGGCGGCGGTTCATGGACATGGGAAGGCTCCTAGAGACAGGGGGGTGTCAGGTCAGCGGTCGTGGCCACCCGGCCGCTCACCGGTGTTCATCCGGTCGGGCCGATGGATCTGCTGCCCATGACCTTCGGCGTTGGGGAGCGCACGAGGTTTCCTCCGGGACGGGACGGGACGGGGTGGTCTGATGGCTTCCGGAGCGCCGCTCCCGGGAGCCGTCGGCGAGGTCAAGGAGTGGTCATGTCGGGCCGGCCGCGCCGAGTGTCGTTCGCGGGCGCAGGGGTTCCCAGCGTTGCGAGGCCGGTGGAGGGAACTGCGGCGCAAGTGAAGGGTCTGGGTGGCGTAGGCGGCCGGGATGAGAGGGGAATCCGACGTTCCCTGGCCAGGTCGAGGAGGGACGATTAGATTGTTATCGCTAACATTTCAACTGGCAGATCTTCATGGCGTGCTCCGTGGTCGCGTGACGCGGAGTACATCCGACTGCCGAGTCCGGTGTCAACGAGTCGCGAACTTCGCATACCTGCGCATCGCTACGGGGGCATCCATCGGCCTGGGCATTCGTTCGGATGGAGATCGCGTCGCACTCCCCGCGGAAGTGAAAGTTTCAGTGAGGTTACCGGTCGGCGACCCGTCGGACCCGGGCGGAGTGCGGGCGGAACCCCGCGTCTGGGTTTTCTAGGCCGATTCCCGGCCTGCGAAGGCCCGGGTATGTTAGCGATAACAAGATCCTTGAGCCCGCCGCGCGGTGACCATCCTCATGCCACCAACGAGGACTGCTTCTCCTGGCCGCTCGCCCTGTCAAGCGGCGGAACTCGACACGAGCCGTCCGGTGAGGAGATGACCTGCCTCCGGAACTTGGACTCCGCTCGCAGGCCAGGACTCGCGGGGACGTCGCTTCAGGGGGTCGGTTCCTGTTCGGCTTCCACTTGTTGGTTCCACTCACGCTTGGTGGCCTGCCAGCCGTCCTCGTCCTGGCCGGCGCGCCAGTATCCCGAGATGGACAGCGCCTCGCGCGGCACGCCGTGTTCGACGCGCAGCAGGTGCCGCAGCTCCTTCACGAAGCCCGCCTCGCCGTGCACGAACGCCTGGACCGCGCCCGAAGGGAAGTCCAGGGCCCGGACCGAGCGGACCAGGGCGTCGCCGACTCGCCCGTCGCCCCGGTGCAGCCAGGTGATGGAGACCTCGCCGGCCGATTCCAGCTTCTGCTCCTCCTCTGGGCCGCTGACCTCGATGAAGACGTGCGCCCGCGCACCGGGAGCGAGGCGCTCCAGGGCGGCGGCGATGGCGGGCAGCGCGCTCTCGTCGCCGGCCATCAGGTGCCAGCCGGCCGCCGGGTCGGGCGCGTAGCCGCCGCCCGGACCGGCGAAACGCACCTGGTCGCCGGGAACGACGGAGGCGGCCCACGGGCCGGCCAGGCCCTCGTCCCCGTGGTAGACGAAGTCCAAAGTCAGCTCGCCCGCTTCGGCGTCCCACCGGCGCACGGTGTAGGTCCGCATGCGTGGCCATTGCTCGCGCGAGAACTCGGCGCGGACGCGCTGAAGGTCGAAGGGCTCCGGGTAGGTCACCCCTTCGGCGGGGAACAGCAGCTTGACGTAGTGATCGGTGTACTGGCCCGCGGGGAAGCCCGCCAGGCCGGGGCCGCCCAGGACGACGCGGATCATGTGCGGCGTCAGCCGTTCGACGCGCAGCACCTGCGCCTGGGTCACATTCGGAGTCCTGCGTGCCGGACGCTCGGTCATGCGCGGGCCCCCTGTCCGGTCAGCGCGCCCGGCAGCGGCACGCCGGGCCGCGTCTTCGCGGCGCGTACCTCGTTCCACACTTTCGCCCCCACTGGGATCCCGTTCTTCGCTCTCGCGCCGGCGACTGCCGCGCTCCGTTCCCCAGCGTAGAGAACGTCCGCCCCCCGGCGATCCGTCGGTGCGACCACCCGAGCCGATCGTACGGGCCGGGCGGTGGAGGCCGGGGTCACCTTCAGGTCGAACGCAGACGGGATGCTCAGAACAGTCGCGACAGGTGCGGGTCTGCCCGGCGGAACGATGCCGTGAACGTCATGTCGGCGGCTTCAGCCTCCACGCTCTTGGCTGCGACGGTGGTGCTTGAGCGCCAGTCGGACTGCGCCGTACACGATGGGAAACAGAATGATGATGGGGATCACAAGCGCGATCATCTCGGCCGTGCCTAAACCGGGCATTTCGTTCCCTTCGTGGTAGAGGCATCTAAGCCTAGAGGGATCAAGGCCCATGGGAGGTAGTGGGGGGCCGTAGGCGCGTCTCCTGAAGGCTCAGGGAAGGCGGGGTCGGGGGTGGGCGATAGCCTGGGGGCGGTTCGGGAGGACGGGAGGCCGTTGGTGGCCGCAGAGCAGGGGGCAGGGTGAAGCTTCTCCACTCCGGGAAGGTCCGGGACGTCTACGAGGACCGCGGGGACATCATCCTCGTGGCGTCCGACCGGCTCTCGGTGTACGACGTGATCCTTCCGACCGCGATCCCCGACAAGGGCAAGGTCCTGACGCGGCTCTCGTTGTGGTGGTTCGAGCAGCTCGCGGACATCGTCCCCAGTCACGTGATCTCGGCGACCGACGTTCCCGAGGAGTTCGCCGGCCGGGCCGTACGCTGCCGCAGGCTCGACATGGTCCCCGTGGAGTGCATCGCCCGCGGCTACCTCGCCGGGCTCGGCCTTCGGGAGTACCAGGCGACGGGCGCGGTGTCCGGCGTGGCGCTCCCGCCGGGGCTCGTGGAGGGCTCCAAGCTGCCGGAGCCGGTCTTCACGCCGACCACCAAGGCCGAGCTGGGCGCCCACGACGAGTTCATCACCTTCGCCGACGTGGTCGCGCAGGAGGGCGCCGAGACCGCCGAGGAGCTGCGGCGGGTCACGCTGGAGGTCTACCGGCGCGGCGCGGAGCTCGCCGCCGAGCGGGGCATCCTGATCGCCGACACCAAGCTGGAGTTCGGACGGGCGGCCGACGGCACGCTGGTGCTGGGGGACGAGGTCCTTACCTCCGACTCCTCGCGGTTCTGGCCTGCCGGCCAGTGGGAGCCCGGGCGCCCGCAGTACGCCTTCGACAAGCAGTTCGTACGAGACTGGGCGCTCGGCACCGGGTGGGACAAGAAGGAGCCCGCGCCTGAGGTGCCCCAGGAGGTCGTCGACACCACGCGCGCACGCTACATCGAGGCGTACGAGCGCATCACCGGCAAGGCCTGGTAGTCGGCCGCCGGAACCCCGGGGCGGGGCGGGGGAGGCGTCAGGGGTGGTCCGGGGTCATCCCCGATGGGAGCGGGCGCGGGTCCGGCGCATCATCGGAGCATGTCCTATCGATCGCTGACAGCCTCCCGCGACGTGTTCACCGGGATGGCGTTCGCCGGCGCCCCCGTCTTCCTGCTGGCGTACGGGGTCATCCGGCTGCTGGACGGGCTCGACGGGGTCCGGGGCCCGGGTGTGGCCTGGACGACCGGCCACGCGGCGTTCCTCATCGGGCTGCTCCTGTTCGGGCCGGTCGTCCTCGGGATGCGCCGCATGGTGGCCGCCGGCACGGCGGGCCTGAGGTTCACCGCGACCCTGACCGCCGTGATCGCCCTGCTCGGGGTGGCCGCGACGGCCGGGCAGGCCGTCATCGACCTCGTCGTGGGGCTGCGCGCGGCCGGCCGTCCCGAGATGAACGACCTGTTCCAGCAGGTCCAGGGGTATCCGGGCGTGGGCCCGGCGTTCTACACCGTAGGCCCTGTGCTGTTCTACGTGGGTCTTCTCGCGCTCGTCGTCCTGCTCGCCGTGCTGACGCCGGGACGGGTGAGCGGCTGGAGCCCCGTGCTGGTCGTCCTCGGCACCGCCCTGATGGCGGTCGACCTCGACCTGATCCCCGTGGGCGCCATCTGCTACTGGCTCGTCCTGGCCCCGCTGGGATGGCGGCTGGCGCAGGGAGCCCCTGAAGGAGCGGTGAGCGGCGCCGAGGACGCGGCCGCCCTCGCCTGACTCACTTCTTGCAGATGTTCTGGGTGGCGGTCTTGGCCACCGGGGCGTCGTCGGCGGGGGTGGGGGTGGCGGCGGGGGAGTCGTCCTTGACGGTGACCTTCTTGGTGCCGGAGTACTTGCTCCCGACGATGACCTCGATGCCCGGCACGTCGGCCTGCCGCAGGTCGGCCCCGGGGATGGCGGCGGCGACGGTGCGCGCGGAGTCCTCCCGGCCGGCGGGGTAGCGCACCACGGTGTCGGTGTGGTCGCGTGGGGTCGTGTCGCCGGGTGCGGCGGGCACCTGGAAACCGACCTTGCGCAGATCGGCCTTGGTGCGCGCGCCCAGGCCCGTGATGGCCGTGCCGTTGAGCACCCGGACCGCGATGCGCGAGGGAGCCACGGTCAGGGCCTCGGCCGAGGAAGCCGGGGAGGACGAGGCCGATGGAGTAGGCGTGGCGCTCTTGGAGGCCGCCGGCTTGACCAGGGGCTCGTCGGCCGCGATGCGCTTGAACAGGTCGCGGGCCGCCGGCTTGTCCCACAGCACGGCGGATTCCCCGGTGGGCGCCCTGTAGTTCACGTCCGCGAGCGGGACGGTGGTGAAGGCCACGTCGTCGGTCGACACGTCCTTGAGCTGGTCGGCGAGGCCGAGGACGTCCTTGGCCAGGGCGTCGTCCACGGTCAGGGTCTTGAGTGTCGAGCCGACCAGGGCGCCGAGCTTCGCGGGGTTGGCCAGGGTGCCGCCGCTCAGCGCCCGCTGGAGCAGGGCCGAGATGACCTGCTGCTGGCGGTCGATGCGGTCGAGGTCGGAACGGGCGGTGGCGCGGGTGCGCGCGTAGAACAGCGCCTTGACCCCGTCGAGCTCGTACGTGCCGGGCTGGAGCTGGAACTTGGTGTGCTGGTCGTTGATCGCGACGGGGGTGCACACGGAGACCCCGCCGACGGCGTTCACGACGTTGATGAACCCGAGGACGTTGACCTCGATGTAGTGGTTGATCGGCAGCCCGGTGGCGTTCTGCACCGTGTGGACGGCCAGCTTGGCGCCGCCGAGGGAGTACGCTGAGTTGATCTTGTGGGTGCCCTTGCCGGGGATGTCGACCCAGCTGTCACGGGGCAGGCTGACCACGGTGACCTTCGAGTGGTCCTCCGAGAGGTGGATCACCATCATCGTGTCGCTGCGCTGGCCGACCTCACGGCCGAGGTGGAGCCGGTTCTGCTCCTTGCGCGACAGGTCGTCGCGCTTGTCGACGCCGACCAGCAAGATGTTCATCGCTCCGCGGGCGTCGGACCCGACGGTGCCGGCGTTGACCCGCTTGAGCTGGCTCGTCGCGTAGGTCGACAGGAACCACAGCACGCCCGACCCGAGCAGCACCGCGCTTGACAGGGCCCCGGTGACCATCAGGCCGCGCGCGCTGGACCGTGCCCGCCTGGTGCGGCGCTGTGACAGCCTGACTCCGCCGTACGCGTCGCCGCCCACGTGGACACCGGAGTCGCCGACGCCAGCACCGGAGTCGTCGTCACTCACCGTGGTGCCCCCCTCAGGCCGAGAACGTTCACCGGTGAGGGGGCTTCCATCGCCCGTGGGTTGCCGTCCCCACCCGCTCGTACAGTAGCGTGAGCGCCGCCATGAAGGAGTTCCCCGACTCGCCCCGAACCAGCCAGACCACACGAGTCTGGCCGCCGATCTCGGTCGTCATGCCGGTGCTCAACGAAGAGCGCCACCTGCGTGAGGCCGTGCGGCAGGTGCTCGCCCAACGCTACGACGGACCGATCGAGATCGTCCTCGCCATCGGCCCGTCCCATGACCGCACGCAGGAGGTGGCCGACGCCCTCGCGGCGGAGGACCCCCGCGTGAAGGTCGTGCCGAATCCCACCGGACGTACCCCGAACGCGCTCAACGCCGCCATCGGGGCATCCCGCAACGGGATCATCGCCCGCGTCGACGGGCACGCCATGCTCCCGGAGGACTACCTCCAGGTCGCGGTCGACACCCTCGAACGCACCGGCGCCGACAACGTGGGCGGCATCATGGCCGCCGAGGGCGTCACGCCGTTCGAGCAGGCCGTGGCGTGCGCGATGACGTCCAAGATCGGCGTGGGCAACGCGCGCTTCCACACCGGAGGCCAGCCAGGGCCCGCCGACACCGTCTACCTCGGCGTCTTCCGCCGTGAGGCGCTGGAGCGGGTCGGCGGCTACGACGAGCACTTCCAGCGCGCGCAGGACTGGGAGATGAACCACCGCATCCGGGAGACCGGCGGCCTGGTCTGGTTCCAGCCCCGCATGCGCGTCTCCTACCGGCCGCGCCCGACGGTCAAGGCCCTCGCCAAGCAGTACTTCCACTACGGGCGCTGGCGGCGGGTCGTGGCCCGCACCCACGAGGGCACGATCAACCTCCGCTACCTCGCCCCGCCGCTCGCGGTGCTGGCGATGCTGCTCGGCCTTGTGGTGTCGCCGTTCTTCCCGCTCGGCCTGCTGGTTCCCGGGGCGTACATCGTGGCGATCCTCGCCGGCTCGGTGCTCACCGGCCGGGGGCTGTCCACCAGCGCTCTGCTGCGGTTGCCGCTGGTGTACGCGACCATGCACATCTCGTGGGGCTGGGGCTTCCTCACCAGCCCGCCTCGCCTCGCCAGGCCGCCGCAGGGCGCGCTCTCCTAGCCGCACGCCCCCTCCGGGAGCCTCCCAGGGCTCCCGGAGCCCTAGAGCCGTAGCGTGCCCTTGAGCCCCGCCATGTCGTGGGCGCGGTTGACCGCCTCGTCGAACCGCGTCATCGCGTCCGGATGGTCGGGCCCGAGCAGGTAGGTCTTCATCGCCCGCCTCGCCTCGGCGAGCTCGTCCACGCCCGGGCGCTGGAGCTGGGCGAGGATCCCCGGCAGCTCCCGCAGGCCGGGGCCGAGCAGGTAGGCCGCCACCGCGCTCGGGTAGCGCTCGCGGAAGACGTGGTCGGCCATCCCCGCGACGTTGGTCACCGCGTACGGCTTGCCGCTCGCCACGAAGTCGGCGACGACGCTGGAGATGTCGCTGACCAGCAGGTCGCAGTCGTTGAAGCAGGCGTAAAGGTGGGGCTCAGGGCCGGTGACCACCTGATGCCGCCCGGCGCCCGCCCCGATCATCTCGACGATCCTGCGGTGCGCCGTGCCGGCGCGCGGGTCGCGCTCACCCGTCAGCGGGTGCGGCTTGTAGATCACCCGTACGGCCGGGGAGTGCGCGAGCAGGGCCCGTACGAGCTTCGGGCCCATCGTGATGAGCGAGGTGTGGAACAGGTCGTCGGTCCAGCCCTCCCAGGTGGGCGCGTAGAGCACGCTGAGGACCGGCAGGCCGGGACCGCTCCGCCTGATCCCCGACAGCTGCGGGCGGCCCACCTCGACGATGTCCTCGTCGCGCACGCCCACCTGAGCGCGGAGGTAGCGGTCGCGCCCCGCCTGCCCAACGACCCACACCTCGTCGTACGCCTTGGAGAACGGGTTGAACGAGGCCTCCTTGTCGCTGTCGCCGTGGCCGATGAACACGCTGCGCAGGCCCTGAGCCCGCAGCAGATGGATGTTCTTACCCACGTTCGAGGCGTAGAGCGCGAGGCGGGCGCCGTCCAGCCCGCGCAGGTTCATCAGGTCGACGGCGGAGGGCACGCACAGCACCGGCAGCGCCGTCGGCCCGAGCAGGGGGAGGATCTCGCGCTCCCGCAGCACGATGATCGTGCGGCGGCTGAGCCGTGCCATCGTGTCCAGCCACATGGTGGCCTGGTAGACCGAGGTGGGCGGCCCAGAGAAGTAGAAGATCACCTCAGGGCGGTAGGCCTGGACGCGCTGGTCGACGGCCGCGATCACGTGCTCGCGGTTCGCCGGCGGAGCCGCCCGCCGCGCGTGGAGCAGCAGTACGAGCACGGCCGCCGCCTGGAGCGCGATGGCCGCGCCGAGCCCGGCTCCGCCCAGTGCGGCCGTACCGGGCCCGTACGCCTCCATGAGGGCACTGACGGCGATCGCGCCCACGGGGAGGACGTCGACGTAGAACAGCCGGGCCCCGCGCCATCCGGCCAGCCCTCCCGGGGGCTCCGCGTGGATCCGCAGCGAGGGCACATCGAGGTTCCTGGTCGCCACCGGCATGAGGTTGAGGCAGCGGTCGAGGTAGAGCGCGGTGCCGGCCTGGAGCACGCGAAGGACGTGCATGAGCAGGAGGCCGCCGCAGAGCAGGACGAACCACCGGGAACCCGCGCCGGCCGTACGCGCCACGAGCAGCACCGCGCCGACCTCCCGGGCCAGGAAGCGCACGGTGACCCCGAGGTGGATCCGGCCCAGCCGGTCGAGCACCGGCCGCGCCAGGCGCCCGGCCGCCGTCTCCGCGCCGTACGACACAGCCACCACGACGGCGAAGGCCGTGGGGAAGGGGTACAGCGCGGTGACCATCAGCGCCGGGAAGGACAGCAGGAGCAGTCCCGCGAGGAACGCTCCAGGCGTGTTTCGGCGCACCCACCCCATCGACGGCCCCCCGGTCGTGTCCCCGCGCGTTGACGACCTTGTACCCACTCACCGGCCGGGGCTTACCGCAGGGTGGCTTATGTCAGGGGATGCGGCGTACGTCGATCACCTGGCCGGTGAGGTTGGAGATGAGCAGGTCTATGGAGGTCTGGGCCACCGCGCGGGGCGACAGCAACGTCGCGGGCGGCTCGTCGCCGAAGGCGCGGTGCCGCATGGGCGTGCCGGTGCGCTCGGGGTTGACGCAGTTGACGCGGACCCCGTACTCGGCCCACTCGTCGGCCAGCGCCTGGGTGAGGTTCACCACGGCCGCCTTGGTGGAGGAGTAGAGGCTGTAGTCCGCGCGGCCCCTGGTGTAGGACGAGGAGGTGTAGAGCAGCAGGTGACCGTGGGTCTCGCGGAGGTGGCGGATCGCCGCCCTGGCGATGTTGACCGGGCCGAGGTAGTTGACGCCGACGGTCTCCTGCACGGTGAGGTCGTCCGCCTCTCCGAGCTTGCCCATGTGGAGCACCCCGGCGGTGTTGACCACGTAGTCGACCCGGCCGCTCTCCTTGGCCGCCTGGTCGAGGGCATCGGCCACCGCGACGGCGTCCTCCACGCGCACGCCGTTCTGGGACCGCGAGAAGGAGTACACGTTGGCGCCGTACTCGCCGGCGAGGTCCACGACGTCGGCGCCGATGCCGTAGCTGCCGCCGAACACGACCACGGTCCTGCCCGCGAGCGCCCGCCGGTAGGCCTCCGGGCTCGCGGGCACGGGGGCGGTGTTCGAGGCGAGCTGGAAGAGCTTGTCGGCGATGTAGACGTCGACGGGATGGGTGACCTTCATGTTGTGCTCGCTACCCGGCACGATGTAGATGGGGACGTCCGGGAGGTAACGCAGCACCACGCCGCAGTCGTCGGTGGCGGGCCGCCTGTCGAAGTCCGGGTCCGCGAAGGCGCGCTCGTACGCCTCGCGGATCACCGACAGGCGGAAGCACTGCGGGGTCTGGCCGCGCCGCAGCCGCGAGCGGTCGGGGATGTCGCGGATGATCTCGCCCCGGGGGCCCGGCGCGGCCACCACGACCGTGTCGGAGGACGGGATCGCCACGTCGACCGCCGAATACACCTTGAGGGCCTCTACGCACTCGGTGATGATGCGCGGCTCCACCAGGGGGCGCACGGCGTCGTGCAGGAGCACGTCGCACTCGCCGGGGCCGAGCGCCTGCAGGGCCCGCCAGGTCGACTCGGTGCGGCTCGCGCCTCCCTCGACGACCTTGCTCACCTTGTGGAAGCCGCCCCGCTTGATCAACTGCTCGACATCGGCCGTGAAGCCGGGGGCCATGAGCACGACGATCTCGTCGATCTCGGGAGCGTCGTTGAAGACCGCGAGGGTGTGTTCGATGATCGTGCGCCCAGCGATCTTGAGGAGCTGCTTCGGGGTGTTGAGCCCGACGCGTTGCCCGATTCCGCCGGCGAGGACCACTCCGACGGTCCGCAGGCGTGGTTCCTGTGTGGCCAAAATAGGACTTCCTTAAGCGACTCGGTAATGGCTGACCCTACTGATCACTACCCGGAGGCAGCGCTCACGTCCCCTTATAACGCAGCGGCGCGCCGCGTGACGCGCCGATGGGATTGCGAGGCGCGTGACCGCTCGGTTACTTTGCGGGGTGGACGATCCCCGGCCGCGGAAGGAGACCCCCGGTTGCCCGACTCCGCGTACCCGCCCCCTGTGAGGCCTCCCCGAAAGCCTCACGGCACTGTGGAGCATTCAGGCGCCCTGTCGGACGCCAAGCCGCCGGCGGCCGCCGCGGTGCTGCTCGCCACCACCCCGGCGACCGGCCTGGCGTGCCCCGAGGGCACCCTGGCCGACCGGCTCGCCCGGCAGCTCGCGTCACTCCATGTCCCCCGGGTGCACGTCGTGACCCGCGCCACCGACCTGCCCGCGCTCCCCGCCCGTCCGGCCGTGCTCGTCGCGGGCCCCGCGGTGGAGCCGGTGACCGAGCCGCCGGCCGGGCCGGTGACCGAGCCGCCGGCCGGGCCTCTGGTCGAGCCTGACGTCACGCGGAGCGCCGGGCTCACCGGCGACCTGCGCGCGGTGGCCGAGGTCGCCCGAGCCGTCTCAGGCCCCTTAGCCGTGCTCCCCGGCGACCTGGTGGCTCACACCGACGCGCTCGCCCTGCTCCTGGCCGACCCCGCGCGTGGCACCGGCGCGCTGGTCTCCCCAGAGCACGACCGGCTTCCTCCGGTCCGCGCCGAGCGGGGCCGGGTGGTCGCCGCGGGAAACTCCTTCCACACCGTGAGCGGCGCCAACGGCGGCTTCAGAGGCGTCCTGCACGTGGGCGAGGCCGATCTGGTGAGCCTCGCCGACGTCGCCGAGGAGCTCGCCAGTCTGGCCCAGGACCAACGGCTCGGCGGCGCAGAGGAGACCGAGGTGGCCGACCTGCTGCTGGCGGGCCTGGTGCGCGTGGGAGTGCCCGTACGGGCGGCGCCCCTCGGGCGGCTGCACTGCGACAGGGTCACGGGCCAGCCCGGCGCCGACGCCGCCATCGCCAGGCTTGGCGAGGTCGACGAGGGCCGCGCCCGGCTGGAGGCCGCGGTCAAGTCCGACGACGGCTTCGTCGCGACCTACTTCGTGAGCTCGTGGTCGGGGCACGTGGTGCGGCTGGCCGCCAGGCTGGGGCTCACTCCGAACGCCGTCACCGGGCTCTCGGTCGGCCTCGCGGGCCTCGCTGCGGTCGCCTTCTCTGCGGGGGAGCGCCGCGCGCAGGTCGCGGGCGCCGCGCTGCTCTTCCTGTCGTTCGTCCTCGACTGCGTCGACGGGCAGCTCGCCCGGTACACCCGTATGTTCTCGCCCCTCGGGGCCTGGCTTGACGCCACGTTCGACCGCGTGAAGGAGTATGTCGTCTATGTCGGGCTCGCCGTTGGATACGCCGGTGGCGTCGAGCTCGGGCCCACGGGCCCGGGCGGCATCTGGGCCCTGGCGGTAGCGGCCATGCTGGTCCAGGCGATCCGCCACATGATCGACTTCTCGTACGCCGGGGCGCGGGCGGACGCGGCCGGCGCCGGCCAGGTCTGGGAGCGTCCCGAGCACGGCGGCTCGCTGGGGCTGCCGGTCGCGCTCAGGCGCGACTCCTCCGGCGGGCCCGGGACGTCCGGCGGGCCTGGGAAGCCCGGTGGGGCCGGGACACCCGGCGGGCCTGGGAAGCCCGGTGGGGCCGGGACGCCCGGCGTGGTCGTGGCGCCGGGACGAAGGCGCGGTGACGGCTCGGTCGCGCGGCTCTCGGCCCGCCTCGACAGGAACACCGCGTCCCGCTGGCTGAAGAAGATCGTCGTACTGCCCATCGGCGAGCGCATGGTGCTGATCGCGCTGACCGCCGCGATCTTCAACGCGCGGGTGACCTTCGTCGCGCTGCTGGCCTGGGGTGGGCTCGCGGCGCTCTACACGCTGACCGGCCGGATCGCGAGGTCTCTATGAGCATGACCAGGGTTCACATGGCACCGGTGCCGCGCAGCTCCGTGGTGACCTACCGCGACGACGGGGTGCTGGCGCGCGGCATGGGCCTGCTGGTCGCGGGCCAGCTTCCGCCGCTGCCGCCCGCGATCGCCGGGGCGTTCGTCACGGGGGTGATGCTGTTCCTCGGCGTCGCCGGCGCCGACGGGCCGTCCGTCTTCGCCCCGGCCGTGGCGCTGCTGCTCGCGGGCCCCGGCAGCTCCCACGCCCACGACGGGCGGCTCGACTGGCTGGTGCCGCCCATCCTCCGGCTCACCGAGTACGGCTTCATCGCCTGCGTCGGCTTCGCGTGGGATGTGCCCAAGGTCCTTTTGTTCACCCTTCTCGGCGCGATGCTCTTCCACCACTACGACGTCGTCTACCGCTGCCGCCAGCGGGTCTATCCGCCCGCCTGGCTCGCCTCCGCCGGGCTCGGGTGGGAGGGGAGGATGCTGCTGATCGCCATGGGTGCCCTGCTGGAGATCGTCACACCCGTGTTCGCGCTGGCCGCGCTGTATCTCGCGGCGCTGTTCTGCTGGGAGAGCGTCACCTGCTGGCTGGTCGCGCCCAGATCCGGCGTCGAGGCGGCCGACCTCGGCGGGCACGACTGACGCGCTTCACGGCGGTCATTGCCACTGTTTGGTCTTGTTATGGAATAGGTGAACCCGGGATTACACGATCACCACCTGCAGGCAACTAACCTTTGGCCTACAGATTCTGGCTTTATTGAGGAGTGCACGTTGCTGGGAATGGTGCTGGCCGCCGGGGCCGGACGACGCCTGCGGCCGTACACCGACACGCTGCCCAAGGCGCTCGTGCCGGTCGACGGGGAGACCACGATCCTGGACATCGCCCTGCGGAACCTCGCCGCGGTCGATCTGCGGGATGTCGTGGTCATCATCGGCTACGCGGCGCAGGCGGTGCACGACCGCAAGGCCGAGCTCGAACGGCGGCACGGCGTGAAGCTCACCCTCGTGCACAACGACAAGGCGGAGGAGTGGAACAACGCGTACTCCCTGTGGTGCGCGCGCGACCACTTCTCCGAGGGCGCTCTGCTGGTCAACGGCGACACCGTCCACCCGGTCTCGGTCGAGCGCACGCTGCTCGACGCGCCCGTGACCAGCGACATCCTCCTCGCGGTCGACGACGTGAAGTCGCTCGCCGACGAGGAGATGAAGGTCACACTCGACGAGGCGGGCCACCTTCGGCGCATCACCAAGCTGATGGACCCGGCCGACGCCTTCGGCGAGTACATCGGCGCCACCCTGATCCGCCCGGGAGCCGCCGCGCGGCTCGCCGACGCCCTGAAGGCCACCTTCGAGCGCGACCCCCAGCTCTACTACGAGGACGGGTACGGCGAGATGGTGGCCCGCGGCGAGAAGATCGCCGTCGCCCCCATCGGCAAGGTCGACTGGGTGGAAGTGGACAACCACGACGACCTCGCCAAGGCCCGGGAGATCGCGTGCACCTACTAGCCGAGCCGCCCGCGGGCCCGTGGGCAGCCGGTGTGCCGTGTCCCTCGACAGTCTGTGAGAACGCATGCCGCTTCTAGCGCGAATGCTCATGGCCCCGCTGACCGTCGAGGTCCGCCGGGGCGCGGTGGCCCAGCTTGGCGCGCTGCTCGCCGACAGCCGGGTGGCCACCTCCGGCCGGGTCGCGGTCGCGGTGGGCGCCGGGCAGGGCGACCACATCTCCAGCATGATCGCGCCCACGCTGGGCGAGGCGGAGGTGTTCCGGGTCCCCGACGGCTCGGTGGACTCCGCCGTCTCGCTCGGCGCCGACCTGCGCAAGGGCGCGTACGAGGCCGTGGTCGGCATCGGCGGCGGCAAGACCATCGACGTGACCAAGTACGCCGCGTCGCTGACCGGCATCCCCATGGTCGCCGTGGCCACCAACCTGTCCCACGACGGCATCTGCTCGCCGGTCTCCTCGCTGGAGCACGAGGGGGGCAAGGGCTCGTTCGGCGTCCCGATGCCCCTGGCGATCCTGGTCGACCTCGACTTCGTCCACGGCGCGCCCCCCTCACTCGTACGGGCCGGCGTGGGCGATGTGATCAGCAACCTGTCGGCCATCGAAGACTGGCAGCTCGGCAACGTCGAGCGCGGCGAGCCCATCGACGGCCTCGCGGTCGCCATGGCGCGCACCAGCGCCGAGGCCGTGCTCGGCAGGAGCGACTCGGTCGAGTCCGACGCCTTCCTCACGGTCCTCGCCGAATCCCTGGTGCTGTCGGGCATGTCGATGGTCATCGCGGGTTCGTCGCGTCCCAGCAGTGGTGGGGATCATGAGATCCTGCATGCCGTGGACCAGCTATTCCCAGGCACCTCGAACCACGGCGAGCTCGCCGGCATCGGGGCCGCCTTCTGCTTCTTCCTGCGTGAGGACGAGCGCCGGCTGTCGCTGGTCGCCGACTGCCTGCGCGGGCATGACCTGCCGGTCACCCCCGGCGACGTCGGGCTGACGGCCGAGCAGTTCACCGCCGCGGTGATGCTGGCGCCGTCGACCCGTCCCGGGCGATACACGATTCTGGAGCACCTGCGCCTCTCCGAGGCCGAAGTGCGTGACCGGGTGGAGGAATATGTCCGGGCCCTCGGTCATTGAGCTGCGCGCGGTCGCTCAGCCGCACACGACGATGGAGCGCAACTCCGGTGAGCACTGGGCCGGAGCGCTCTACATGCGCAAGCTCTCGATCTACGTGACGTGGGCGCTGGCCCGCACGCCGATCACCCCCAACCAGGTCACCGGCCTGATGATCCTCGCCGGGTTGCTCGCCGGCGTGGTGCTGGCCCTGCCGGGGCTGTGGGCGGCCGTCGCCGCCGCGGTCCTGATCCAGGTCTACCTGTTGCTCGACTGCTCAGACGGCGAGCTGGCGAGGTGGACCCACCGCACCTCGATCACCGGCGTCTACCTCGACCGGGTCGGCCACTACTTCTGCGAGGCCGCGCTGCTGATCGGGCTCGGGTTCCGGGCCTCGGTCACGCTGCCCGACTGGTACACCGTGCTCGGCGTCGCCGCCGCGCTCGGGGCCATCCTGATCAAGTCGGAGACCGACCTGGTGGACGTCGCCCGTGCCCGTTCGGGGCTGGCGGCGACCACGGAGGCGGCGGCCGAGCAGTTCCAGTCGCGGCGGCTCGGCGCGGCCCGGAAGATCGCCGCGGCGCTGCGCTTCCACCGGGTGATCCAGGCGGTGGAGCTGTCGATCATCGCCGTGATCGCGGCCGTCTGGGACGCGGTGGCGGGGAGCCTGGTGGCGACCCAGGTGCTGACCGTCGCGTGTGTCGTATTCGCGGGGCTTCAGGCGGTTCTGCACCTTGTGAGCATCCTGGCGTCGAAGCGGCTCGGGTGACATGAGAAAGCATCGGAACCGGCAGCGCTTCTCCGGCGTCGTATCTCTGTCAAGAGCCGTCGCCAAGCCAACAGTTACTGTTTGGCGGGGGTTTGCTGGCAGTTCCGATACCCTTATTTCGCAGTATGCAGACACAAGCTGGATTGCCCGCTCAAGCAGACTCGGTGATCATGACTCCATGCGTTCTCCATGCGTCGAGGCGATGACGCGTTGAAGATCTCGTGTGTCATCCTCACTATGGGTAACCGGATCTCCGAGCTCGACAGGGCCGTCGAATCCGCGCTGAACCAGACCGACGGAGACGTCGAGGTCGTGGTCGTCGGCAACGGTGCCGATGTGCCCAAGCTCGCCGACGTTCCGACGCCCGGTTCCGCCTCCGTGCGCACCGTGCGCGTCCCGCACAACGTCGGCATCCCCGAGGGCCGCAACCACGGCGTCCGCGAGTGTACGGGCGACGTGGTGCTGTTCCTCGACGACGACGGCTGGTACGCCGACGACAAGCTCGCGGCGCACGTCCGCGAGCGGTTCGCCGCCGAGCCCGATCTCGCGGTGATCTCCTTCCGCGTCATGGACCCCGACGGCGGCGTGGGCCAGCGTCGTCACGTGCCCCGCCTGCGGGCCGGCGACCCGCAGCGCTCCTCGCCGGTGACCACCTTCCTGGGCGGTGCCTGCGCGATCAGACGCTCGGCCTACCTGCAGGTCGGCGGCCTTCCGGGCCGCTTCTTCTATGCCCACGAGGAGACGGACCTGGCCTGGCGCCTCCTGGGTGAGGGCTACCGCATCGAGTACGACGCGGACGCCGTCATGTACCACCCGCAGGTGCCGCCCACGCGCCACGCCGACTTCTACCGGCTGAACGCGCGCAACCGGGTGTGGCTGGCCCGCCGCAACCTGCCCTGGCCGCTGGCGGCCCTGTACCTGCTCGACTGGGTCGTGCTGACGCTGGTGCGCGAGCGCTCCTCGCTGGCGATCAAGTCGTGGTTCCAGGGCTTCAAGGAAGGCCTCCGCGAACCGGCGGGCGAACGCCGCCCCATGGCCTGGCGCACCGCCTGGCGCATGCTCCGCCTCGGCCGCCCTCCCATCGTCTGACCTGTCGCCAGCCGTGGTTCTCGCACGGCTGCGCTCCGCGAGCGCAAGGCCATCCGGCTGGTCGGCGAACTTCATGACCGAGTGGCACCAGCGCTACGGCGGTGCCAGGGTCATGGTGTATTGGCACGTAGAGCGTAGGAACGTGGGCTGACAGCGATGACCGGAAAGCAGCGTCGCCCGGGCCGCACGTTGTCGGACGGAACTAATGACCGTCCCATGGTGCCCTGACCAGGGGTCGACCCGGCCGACGTAAAGGACACTTGACATCACGGCGGCCTCCTCCTACCGTGTCAAGTGTCCTTGACTTCTCGCCGCAGGAGGGCGCCCGTGCAAGCACACACCACAACCGGGGACTACCGGGAGTCGACCAAGGCAACCGTCCGGCTCGTACTCTGGACACTCGCCTGGGCGGCGACCCTCGCCTTGGCCAAGTTCGGTCCCGACCTCTTATGGGACCCGCAGCAACCGGTGGCAAGCTGGGCCGCGGTCGCCGTCAACCTGGCCGTCGGCATCGGATGGATCGTCGCCTTCACTCGCTTTCTTCAGAGAGTCGATGAGTTGCAGCGCAAGGTCATGCAGGAGGCCCTGGCCATCTCCCTCGGAGCAGGGTAGGTCGGCGGATTCGCCTATGTCGTCGCGGACGCCGCCGGCCTCATCACTTACGACGTCAACGCTGCGGTCCTGCCCGCGCTCCTGGGAGTCGTCTTCCTGATCGCCTTCGCCGCTGGCATGATCAGATACCGATGAAGAACCGCATCACGGAACTCCGGGCCGAACGCGACTGGACACAGGCTGATCTGGCTCAGCGGATCAGCGTGTCGAGGCAGACGATCATCGCGATCGAAAAAGGCAAGTTCGACCCGAGCCTTCCCGTCGCCTTCCGCCTCGCCAAGGTGTTCGACCTGACGATCGAAGAAGTTTTTCTCGACGAGCAGTAGAGCATCATCCGAAGTAGCTGAACACCATTCGGACGGCCGCGGAAGCACCCGCGCCGGTAGATCGCCCGATCCCGTACGTGCGTGCTCGGAAAGAGCATCTGTCATCGCCGGCATGGCTTACGTGCGGTCCCATCACTTTGGAGAGGAAGCGTTGCCGTGATCGTGCCCAGACCTCTTCCGCGAGACCGAGGCTGAGATCCGTCCATTCGGGCCGCATGATCGCCTGGTAGAAGGTGATGAGCGGTTCCGCGATACGGTAGCGCGTCCGCCCCGACCGGAAGGCATCCTTCTCTTTGGTCAGAAGGCCGCAGTCTTCCAGGACGTTGAGCGGGTGGGCGATGTCGGGTGACTTGCGGCCCACATGACTCGCTATGCCGCCCCAGGTGTTACTTCCCTCCGCCACCGCGGAGAGGACTGAGTGGTAGAGCGCAGGATCGCGAATGTCGGTCTCCTCGGTCGAACTGCTTCGCCTTTTCGGCATGGCGCTCGCCCGGCAGACCGGCTCTCCTGTCGGCTATCCGTTCGCGGACTGGCGGGACGCGCTCACCTTCTTCTTCTCGCTCCCCCGAGACCGCCCGATGCCGCTGGTCATCGACGAGATTCCGTATCTGATGAAAGCCAATCCCGCCATCCCGTCCATCCTCATGCAGGAGATCGATCTGCGCGGCCGTACACATGGAGGACCTCAGCACGCAGTCTGCGGGTGGCCGTGCGAAGACATTCGTGAGCACGCTCGTCCAGGAAGGCGGTGAGTGTCTTAGGAGGGCGGGAGTACCAAGGGGGAGTCGAAGGTCATCGTCAGGTGGGAGACGGTGGTGGTGAGCAGGGCTCGTTTGGGGAGGCCCAGTTCGCTGAGTTCCTTGGCGATGGGGTGGTTGCCGAGCCTGATCAGGGCTCCGCCGGGGCGGGCGCGTACGCCGTGGGGACGCATCGTCCAGCCGGTGTGCCGGGTCACGCCGTCGAGCCGGGAGTAGGCGTCCATCGGGGTGGAGCCACCGACCACGGGCATTCCCGGACGGATCAGCAGGTCGAGGACGAGCCGTCCGTCCTTCCGCAGGACGCAGCGCTTGTACGGCGAGGTGAGGCGGAGGTCGATCTCCGCCAGCTCCTTGGGGAAGCCCCAGATCGTGCGTCCGGCCTCCATGGTGAAGCCCTGGTCCACCGGGAGCCAGTGGATGAACGCCCCGGTGCCGTTCAGGCGGAGGTCCTTCAACCCCGCCAGCACGCCGCGCGTGGGCGGGCGCCCGGCCTCCGGCGGGCGGACCATGAACGCCACACCGAACTCGTTGTAGGAGTCAAGGTCGCTGTCGCCGTAGCGGACGAACGCCAGCGTGCACAGGGCCTTGCCGGGGAGCACCTCGGTGACGTCCAGGTCGGCATAGGCGAGCACGGCCCGGGCGGCGTCGGCTCGCACCAGGTACATCGCGCTGCACAGCGTGGCGTCCCTGACTTCCACGGGCATCCTGACCAAGCGCCCCTGGATGAGATGGCTAGCCATAACCTCAAGTACACCAACCCGGGCCGCAGGGCGCCAGGGCCTGGATTCCAGGGGTCAGGCCGGGACGACGCGGTGGACGGCGGGGGCGGGGACGTGGACGGCCCATTCCTCCAGCCGGGCGACGAAGTCCCGCGCGTGGTCCGGCCAGTGGTAGTGGCCGCGGGCCTCGGCGTACCCACGGGCCGCCATCACGGCCCGCCGCTCGGGGTCGTCCCGCAGGCGGAGTACGGCCTGCGCCGCCGCGTCCACGTCGCCGTAGGGAACGATCATGCCGCAGTCCGCGCGTCCGACGATCGAGGCCGCCAGGGGCAGCGGAGTGGTGATCACGGGAATGCCCCTGGCCATGTACTCGACGACCTTCGTGGGCAGGGACTGCCGGTAGTTGGGCACGTCGTGCAGGAGCGAGAGCCCCGCCAGTGCCCCCTGGGCCATGCGCAGCGCGTGGTCGTTCGGCACGTACCCGAACCAGTCGAGCAGGCCCTCCCGCTGCGCGTCCCGCAGCATCGGGCGCACCGTCGCGTCGGCGGCCCCGATCAGGTCCAGGCGGATCCCGTGCGGGCGGAGCCTGCGGGCCAGCTCCAGCATCTCGGCGACGCCCCTGGCCTCGGAGAGGTGGCCGACGTAGACGAGGCGCCCGGCGCCCGGCGGGGGAGGCGGCGCGGCGGGCACGTACGTGGTGTTCGGGATCACCGGGTGGTTCCCGGTGAAGCGGTCGCGGTAGGCGGCCTCGGCGAGGATCAGGTGCAGGCGGCGCTCCGCCCGCCTCTCGATCCCGTTGATCAGGTGCGGGAGCATCCGGCGCGCGGACTCCGGGAGGTAGGGCTTGGTTTCCAGGGCGCCCACGATGTCCTCGTGTACGTCCCACACGGTCGTGGGACGGCGTCGTGGCAGGGCGAACAGCAGCTCGATGTCGTGGACGAGCAGCAGGTCGGCGTCCCTTGCGCCCTTCCTGAGCGCGCCGCGCGCCGCGTTGAGCGCGTGTCCCCGGCGCAGGCCCACGGCGCGCGGCACGTCGATCGCGCGGATCTCCTGGGGCGGAGTGACGTTGCAATGGGTGAACGGCGCGATGTACGTGACCTCGTGCCCGGCGTCGAGCAACGCGCGGATCTGCCGGTGCATGATCCGCGCGTCCTCCGGGTGGTGGACGATCGTGCCGACACATACCTTCATACGTCGATGCTGGGTGGCGTTCCCTTCCTGCCCGGATGCGCACCGTGAATCAGAACCGAAATGCCGCTTAACATCAGCCCTTCTGGCGGGCGCCGGGTGGCCCTACGAGGAGGGCCTGCGGTAGAGCCAGACCAGGCGCGGCTCCAGCAGCCACTTGAAGGCCGTGCGGGTCTCCGGCAGGCACAGGACGATCGCCAGAGCGAAGCAACTGCTGGTGATCGCCATGACGCCGAGCGGCCCGTGCAGCCACGGGTAGCTCAGCCAGCCCATCTCCTTGGCGATGAGCACGGGCACCCCGTGGAGCAGGTAGCAGTAGAGCGTGCGCGTGCCGAGGTCGGAGAACCACGTGGTCCCGCGCGGCACCAGCGCCAGGACCGCCACGGAGACGGTCAGGGCGGCGACCAGCAGGGCCGCGCGCATGCCCATGCCCATCCACCACGACAGGTGGAGCTCGGCGTAGCTGTCCTTGAAGTAGATCGGCCCGAGCGGCACGCGCTTGGAGATCAGGATCGCCACCCCGGCGGCCCCGACGAGCACCACCGCCGACACGATCTTCACCCAGAGGCGGTTCAGCATGTCGAAGTGGCGGGGCTGGAGCCAGAGGCCGAGCACGAAGAACGGCATCAGGCCGAAGAAGCGGTCCATGCTGAAGTCACCCGGCAGATCGGACAGCCCGGCGAGCAGGTAGACGGCGACCGCGATCGGCAGGGGATAGCGCATGCGCTTCCACACCGGGGTGGAGAGCCGCCAGAGGAGCAGGGCGAGCAGATACCAGTTGAGCCAGGCCGGGTCGATGATCGTCAGGCTCCACTTGTGGCCGAGCGCGAAGCGGAGCGCGGCGTAGCCGATCTCCACGATCACGTACGGCACGAGGAAGGTGTCGACGAGCTTGTTCGTCTTGGCGTTGGAGTTCCAGAAGTTCCTGCTCAGGTAACCGCTGATGAGCACGAACAGCGGCATGTGGAACACGTAGATGAACAGGTAGGCCGACCGGGCCGAGTGCGCCGCGAGCGTGGGCACCAGGGAGTGCCCGGTGACGACCAGCGCGATCAGCACGAACTTCACGTTGTCGAGGTACGGCTCGCGCGGGCGCTTCACCGGCGCGGGCGCGGGGGCCTCCTCGGCCTCGGGAGCGGAGTCGTCCCAGGCGGCCTCGCCGGCTCGCGCGGGCTGCCGGACGCCGGGCTGCCCGGCCCAGGCGGGGGGCGCCCCGTCGAAGGTAGCGGGGGAGGCGTCGGGTATCGGCCGCCGTTCCCAGTACGAGAAGCCGTCGGACGCGGTGCCCTCAGGCCGCTCCTGCGGCCCCGGCGGAGCCTCCCACGCGGGCACGGGCCCCCGGGCGGCGGGCGGCGTCTCACGCGCGGGCGCCTGCGGGACGTCGCGTACGGACGTGCCGCCCGTCGGCTCGTCCCACGTGGGCCTTTCGAAGGTGAACGTCTCTGGGTCGTCGTCGGACGCCGGCGGGCCGGTGTGCTCGCCGGGACGGGCGTGGACGCCCTTCCAGGACTCGTCGCCGGCGTTCGCGGCGTGCTCGGCGACCGGCCACAGGGGCTCCCGGGCGTGCCCGCCGCTGTGAGGCCGCTGCCGGTCCCACGCGCCCGTTGGGGGCTCGGCGTAGTCGGGGACCGGCCAGCGCGCCGTGGGCGCGTCCTCGACGGCGTCGGTGTCCGGGGCGGGGCCGGTCGGTGCCTGTCCTCGTCTGGCGGTGGCCCCGACCTCGTCGGCGTCGGTGGAGACGCCGTCGGTGCGTGGAGCCGGAACCTGGAAGGAGGATCTGGTGTCACTCACGGGGGAAACGCTCAGCCATCTGTCGGGAGACCAGGGGTAGCTTCTGACACTGGAAGGTGCCCTCGAAGGACGGCGGAATGGAGCGTGCGGGCGCGCCTGCCAGGTGATCCACCATAACGCCCTCGTCAGGGATTGTCGCGACGGAGTCAGAAGTTCAACCCTGAGGGAATCATGAGAAACGGCCCGGCCCCACAGGGGAACCGGGCCGTTTCCTTGATCGGCTCAGGTGCTGCAGACGTCCGTCTTGGAGTCGACCACGCGAGCGCTGTCAGGGATGGTGACCGGCACCTTGACACCCTTGAAGTCGGCGCCGATGACCAACTGGATCACCGGGCTGCCGGGTGCGGGAGTGGCGGTGGAAGGCGTGGGCGCCACCGTGGGGGTGAAGGGGGTGATGAGCCCGGCCGTCACCTTGCCGGCGGCGGGGGTGACCTTGGTCAGCAGCTTCGCGACCACAGGGGCGGCGTAGTCGGGTCCCGCGGCCGCGCCCTTGGCGTAGAGCACCATGGTCTGCGGGCGGTCGGTGCCGTCGGGCTTGCGCGCGTCGCCCACCTGGGTCACCTTGAAGCCCTGCGCCGCCAGCGCCTCGGCGACCTCCTTGGCCCTGCCCGCGGTGTTGGTGCCGTTGACCACCTGGATGCGCACCTCGCCCGGCTTGATCGCGGGCTTGGCGGGCGCGGCCGAGCCGGAGGACGCCGCGCTCGGCTTGGCCGTCGGGGTGACCTCGACGTCGGTGCGCAGCGACTCGAACATCTTCCCGGCGTCCGGCTGCTTCCACTGGACGCGGTTCTTGTCGGCGGGGTACGGCTCCCAGGGAACCGTGACGAACTTGACCCCCTTGGCGGTCAGGCTTCGGGCGCTCTGGGCGATCTGGATCAGGGTGTCCACGTCGAGCTGGGGGTCCATGACCACCGACTGGGCGGCGGCTCTGACGAGGTTCAGGAGCTTGGCGGGATCGGTCAGGGTGTCGCCGCTGGTCGCCTTCTTGGCCACCTGCGAGAGGAAGATCTGCTGGCGCTTGATGCGGCTGATGTCGCTGCCGTCACCGAGGGAGTGGCGCGCACGCACGTACGCGAGCGCGGTCTCGCCCTTCACGATCTGCTTGCCCGCCTGGAGGTCGAGCTTGGCCTGCTTGTCGTGGACGGCCTGCGGCACGCAGATCTGGATGCCGCCGAGCGAGTCGACGATGGCCTTGAAGCCGGTGAAGTCGACCTTGATGTAGTGGTCGACACGGATGTTGGTGGTCGCCTCGATCGTGTTGATCGTGCAGGCCATGCCGCCCTCGTTGAACGCCGAGTTGATCATGTCGACGCGGGGGGCGATCGACACCTTCGTACGCGCGTTCTTGCAGCCCGGGATCTGCACCATCGAGTCGCGGGGAAAGCTGATCAGCGTCGCCTTGTCGCGGTTCGGCGAGATGTGCATGAGGATGATCGTGTCGGTGCGCTCGCCCTCGCCGGCCATGTGCTGGCCGTACTTCTTGTTGTCGCCCGCGCGGGAGTCGGACCCGACGAGCAGCACGTTGAGGGCGCCGGTGGAGTTGACGGGCCGGTTGGCGTTGAGGTCGCCGCTGACGTCCTCGGTACGGACGTTGCCGAGCAGGTTGCGGTAGAGCGTGTACCCGGTCAGTGCGATGAGGACCAGCACGGCGGTGAGGGCGATGCTGATGTAGGCCAGGACCCGCTGGCGCCCGGTCTTCGGGTCACCGGGGGCCTTGCCGCCTCGGCGGCGCCCGCGCCGGCCGGGGTCGTCCGGCGGCGGGGGAGGGGGCTCGGCGGGGACGCCCCTGCGGCGGGAGCGCTTCTCCTCGACCGGAGGCGCGCCCTGCGCACCGTAGGCGTCGGGGGGGCCGTAGGACTCCTGAGATCGGTAGGCGTCCGGGGTGCCGTAGGCCTCCCGCACACCGTAGGGATCGCGTGAGTCGTAGGCCTCCGGCGTGCCGTAGGCGTCGCGGGTGCCGTACGGATCCTCCGGGCGCTGGGGGCCCGGGGGCTCCTGCGGGCCCTGGGGGGCGCCCCGGCGGCGGCGGGGACGCTCGGCCTCGGCGGGGGGGAGGCCGCCTGGGGGTTCCGGCGTCCGGCCTCGGCTCGACCTGCGGCCGGGCTGGCCCGGATCCGCACGTTGGTCCCTGACCGTGGCGCCGTGTCGGTGCTCGCTCATTTCGTCATGAGGTTAGGTCACCGGCCCGCTTCTGGGCAGCATGATCGGGTGAATAGGCTCATGATCATGAATACTCCAGAGGGGTCGACACGGCGGCCAAGCTTACCGACAGGAGGATATTTGCAGGAATATCCTAATCCGCTGCTTTACCTGGAATTCACAGAATTCGCAGGTAGTGGGCTGTCTGACCGATCCCTCTTTCCTGCGGTCATGAGTGCGGCGGCCAGGCATGCCAGCGGCACCGCGGGCAGGACGTAGCGGTAGTCGAACTCGGCGGTCGCGGCGGGGATGACCAGCAACGACAGGGACGTCACCCACGGCAGCGTCCACGGCGCCCCCGCAGGCTCTCCCCTGCGCCGGCGTACGGCCGCTCGGGGGACGGCCCCTCGGCGTACGGCTCGGCGTACGGCCGTTCGGCGTACGGCCGCGGCCACGGGAGGCGCCAGCAGGAGCGCCAGGAGCACCGTGCCCGGCAGCCGGACCACGTCCTGGTAGGCCCGCGTCCAGCCCGCGAACGGCTCGGCGACGCGCGTGCCGATGGGACCCCGCTCGTAGCGCACGGCGAACTTCGCGCCGGTGGTGGCGGGCTCGCGGCCGGGCGGGGCGGGGGTCACGGCGGGGAACTCGTAGTGGTCGTAGATCTCCTGGTCGGGGTACACCGGACGGCCCCAGGAGAACGACCGGGCCAGCTCGGACACCACCGAGGCCGCGTAGTCCACCGGCTGGCTGCGCAGGGCCAGGAACGCGAACCGCCCCGCGAGCCGGTCGGTGTCCGCGGTGAAGGTGATGCCCGGCAGGGCGACCAGCGGCGAGCCCGCGGCCCAGACGTACTCCTGCGACGGCGGCCGGCGCGCGGGCGGGGTGCCGTCGCAGAGCACCGCGAGGTCGGGCGGCGGGCGCATGACGCCGCAGTCGGCGAACGACATCGTGCGTGCGTACAGGAAGACGCCGTTGGAGCCCACGATGCCGAACCGGTGGTGCGTCGAGGAGAACCAGGCGGCGTACCCCGCGATCGGCAGCAGGGCCACGACGACGAGCACCCCCACCAGACGCAGCCCCCTGGTCAGTGGAGTGTCCCATCGGCGTGCCGCCATCGCCTGCCGGACCAGCAGCCAGGCCGCCACGACCGCGATCAGCGGCAGCCCCACCGTCCTGGTGAGCGTCGCGGTCGCCAGGAGCAGGCCGGTGGCGCAGGCCGTACGCCAGGTCAACGGCCCCATGGCGACGATGACGGCCGCGACGACCAGGAACATGAACAGCGTGTCCGAGACCAGGAGGTGCTCCAGCTCGACCTGGTAGGCGTCGAGCAGAACCGGCGCGGCGGCCAGCGCGCCCACCCGGCTCCGGCCGCGCAGGCGCAGTACGGCCGCGTAGACGAGCACGCCCGTCGCCAGGCCCAGCAGGTGCTGTACGAGCACCACGAACCCGAAGCTGTGGAAGGGCTCCAGCAGCCGGAGGAACATCGAGTACCCGGCGGGCCGTACGAGGTCGGGCCGGGGTCGCATCGCGGTGACCACGTAGGTGTAGGAGTCGGGGAACCAGAGCGCGGGCCGATAACCGATCATCGCCACCACCCGCAGCACCGCCCCGGCCGACAGCACCGCGACGAACCACCGATGCCGCCCGGCCAGGGCACGTAGGCCCCCACCGGCCCGCGGAGCCGGGGGGAACACCCCGATCAGTTCACGCATGCCGCCACCGCTCGACAGCGCCGACGATGAACCGCCCGGCCGTTTCGCACAGGCTGCCGCCGGTCCGCGTGACGCGGTCCCACCCGGCAGCCACCACTCCATACCCCCACACACGAACGATCCACGAGGTCGGGCCGTACGCTACCCGGTCCGACAGGACGTGCCCGCATCCACGCGGAGCGTTCCTGAGACTAGGCTCGCGCACACAGATGGACGGAACCTGGCTCGATCACTCGCGATGGCCGTCGGCTGGCCGGGTGCTCGCCGCGGTGTCGATCATGCCCGCCCTCGCCCTGGCGGGCTGGCTGCTCGCGGGGCTGCCCCTGCTCCTGCTCGGCTGGTTCCGCCCGCTGCCCATGCTGCTGCTCGGCGGAGCGCTCGCGGTCGCCCTGTGCGTGTACGGCGCGCGTCTCGCCCGCGAGGACGAGGCGGCCGACGCCACCGCCTGGCACGTCACCGCCACCTGCGGCATCGCCGCCGCCTCGGCCGTCTTCAACGGCCTGTTCCACAGCGAGCAGCTCGTCATCCGCAGGGATCCCGCCACCTACGCCCAGTACGCCGTCTGGCTGGCCGATCACGGATCCCTGCCGATCCCGTACGGCACGGCGGCGTTCGGCGGAGGCGATCCGGCGCTGGTCCCCCGCAGCGTGGGGGTCTACGACCACGGCGGCGCGATCGTGCCGCAGTTCATGCCGGGCGCGCCGATCGTCCAGGCCATCGGGCACTGGATCGGAGGGGTCTCCGGCCTGCTGCTGACGCCCCCGGTGCTCGGCGCCCTGGCCGTGCTGACCGTCGCCGGCGTCGTCGCCCGGCTGGTCGGGGCGCGCTGGGCCCCGCTCGCCGCGCTGGCCTTCGCGGTCGCGCTGCCGATCCTCTACACCTCGCGCACCACGTTCAGCGAGATCCCGTCGCTGATTCTGATCTTCGGGGGCATCGCCCTCACCGTCGACGCCCGCGCCCGCCCGCGCGCGGCGGCGCTCGCCGGGCTCGTCTTCGGCCTGGCCGTCCTGGTGCGCATCGACGGGCTCAGGGACGTGCTTCCCGTGCTGGCCTACGCCGGGCTGCTGATCGCGCTGCGCCGCGGGCGCGGCCGGGGCGAGAGGTACGCGCGCATGGGACTGCCGCTCCTCGGGGGCCTGGCCGTGGGCGTGGGGCTCGGCTTCGTCGCGGCCTACTTCCTGGCCAGGCCCTATCTCGGCTACCTGTCCGACTCCCTCGTCCCGCTGCTCGCCATCTGCGCGGTCGTCCTCGCGGCCACGGCGGCGGGCGCGGTCCTCGGGCCGAAGATCATCCCGATCGGGTGGAAGGCGGTGCGCACGGGGAGGGCGGCGCGATGGCTGCCCGAGCTGGCGGCGGGTCTGGTGGTCCTGGTGGCGCTCGGCCTGGCCGTACGTCCCTGGGTGCAGACCGTCCATCGGGTGGCGAGGGCCGAGGGCGACGTGCTCAACGCGCAGTTCATCATGATGACGCAGCTCGCCAACGGGCTGCCGCCCGATCCGAGCCGTCTTTATTACGAGAACTCCCTCTATTGGGTGATCTGGTACGTCGGCGTCCCGGTCGTCGTGCTCGCCACGCTGGCGGCGGCCGTGCTGGCGCGGCGCATGGCGCGGGGCAGGGGGTTCGTCTGGCTGCTGCCGCTGGCGATCATCGCGTGGACGACCGTCACCACGCTCTGGCGTCCCGCCATCACGCCCGACCATCCTTTCGCGTCGCGGCGGCTCGTACCGGTGATCGTCCCCGGCCTGATCCTGCTGGCGGTCTGGGGGCTGCGCTGGATGCGGGCGAGGGCGCGGCAGGCCGGGTACGGCTGGCGCGTCCAGCGCTCGCTGCTCGCGGCGGGCGGTGCGCTGGTGGTACTCCCCGCCGTGGTGACCTCGATCGGGACGGCGTTCACACCCGTCGAGCGCGGGGAGTCGGCGGCGGTCGCGAGGCTGTGCGCCGCGCTGCCCCGCGACGCCTCGGTGCTGATCGTCGAGCGCGTCACCGGCGACCGGTTCACCCAGGTCGTACGCGGCATGTGCGGCCTGCCGGTGTCCCAGGTCCGCCTGTCGGGTGATGTCGGCGCCGCCGCGGGCCGCGACGCCGACATCACCGTCGCGGCCCCAGCCGACGTGAGGCGCCTGGCCGAGCGCATCCGTTCCGCCGGCCGCCGCCCGGTCGTCCTCGCGGCCCAGCCTGCCCAGCTCGCGCCGTACGGCCCGGCCACCCAGGTCGTGCGACTCCGCACCCGCCAGGACGAGCGCTCCCTGGTCGACCCCCCGAACGGCACGTGGTCCCTGAGCATCGACGTCTGGATGGCCCTCCCCCCACCGAGTTGACCTTGAACTCCGCCGGTCGCGAGAGTGGTCCTCATGGACGCGCCCGCGAGCTCGCATTCGGCCGAGGAACTGTCGTTCGGAGGCGACCCCGACCGGGATCCGTGGTTACGGGCCTGGATATCGGCCCACCGCAGGCTGCTGGCCGTGTGCACGGCCGTGCTCGTCGTGCTGGGACTGGCAGGAGGCGGTGGCTGGTACCTGTACGACCGCTCACGCAGGCCCCTGCCGCCGCCGGACGGGCCCTGGCCCGAACACCTGGGCTTCACGGTCGGCCTTTGCGGCAAGTGGTCACCATCCCCCGCATGCACGCCGGCGGCTGAACTGGCCGCCAAGAAGCCGTCTGGCATCGAGGCCGCGCTGCGGGCCGTTCCCGAGATCGCCACGATCCGGTTCTCCGAGGAGCGGTTCGTCTCTCGCGGCGACCCGAACAAGTCCCTCTGGGTTTCACGTGTCATCAGTGGGATGGGCGACGCGTCCGACCAGACCTCCTACGTCAGCCCGGCGAACTTCGTAGGGACGGTGCGCACCCGCGACTACGCTCGCGTGGCCGCGCGGGTGAGGTCCATCGAAGGGGTGAGTTACGTCTGGTCCCAGGCCATGTTCTGGGAGGGCAAGGCCGACGTGGCGATCGACCTGTGTGCGAAGGGCCCGGGGCTGGTGTGCGGCGGCATCGACGACCGATCGGTGACCGAGCCGCAGAAGCGGGCCATCGTCGACCGGCTCTGGGACATCCCCGGGGTGGAGAAGATCTACTTCGAGGACCACGCCCACGTGAGGAAGATCCGCGAGCACTATGCCTCCGGAGACGCGGACGCCTCGGACGACCCGGCCATCGTCAGCGCGGACGACATGCGAGAGTCGCTGTACGTCAAGCTCACCGACCGCCGGGCCGTCGAGGTCGTCGGCGAGTCGATCAAGGACATGCCGGGGGTCCGGGTCGTCCGCAGGGTCGGAGCCGAGTGATCGGCGGCCGGGCGAGACGTACGGCGCGGAGTA
Source organism: Sphaerisporangium sp. NPDC049003 (assembly GCF_043197795.1). Lineage (NCBI taxonomy): Bacteria > Bacillati > Actinomycetota > Actinomycetes > Streptosporangiales > Streptosporangiaceae > Sphaerisporangium > Sphaerisporangium sp. NPDC049003. The sequence goes on along the minus strand of NZ_JBICTU010000007.1, from coordinate 181,717 downwards.
GGGGCCGGGTGGGTGGGAAGAGGCCCAGGTGAGGATGAGGTGGATTCGAAGGCGGGCTCGGCACTGTATCCTCGCCCGACGTGAGTGTGACCGAGACGCCTGAGACTGGATCCGCCGTGGAAGCGAAGCCGTACGTCACGATCGTCCTGCCCTGTTACAACGAGCAGGACCACGTCATCGAAGAGGTCGAGCGCATCTGCGGCGCCATGGACGTCAGCGGTTACACCTACGAGCTGGTCGCCGTGGACGACCATTCCACCGACGAGACGCTCGCCCGCCTCCAGGAGGCCGCGCCCCGGTTTCCGAGCATGCGCATCGTGGCGTTCCACCGCAACGGCGGCTCGGGCACGGTGCGGCGCATCGGCACGCAGGACGCGCTCGGCGAGATCGTCGTGTGGACCGACGCCGACATGACCTACCCCAACGAGCGCATCCCCGAGCTCGTGCAGCTCCTGGAGAAGGACCCGACGATCGACCAGGTCGTCGGCGCGCGCACCAGCGAGCAGGGCTCCCACAAGGTCCTCCGGGTGCCGGCCAAGTGGTTCATCCGCAAGGTGGCCGAGCGCCTGGCCGGTCAGGAGATCCCCGACCTGAACTCCGGCCTGCGGGCCTTCAGGAAGTCGGTCTCCCTGCCCTACCTGCGCCTGCTGCCCCCCGGCTTCTCCTGCGTGACGACGATCACCCTGGCGTTCCTGTCGAACCAGCACGACGTGCACTACATGCCCATCGAGTACAGCAAGCGGGCGGGCAAGTCGAAGTTCAGCTTCATCTCCGACGCCTACCGCTACATCCTGCAGGTGCTGCGGATGGTGATGTACTTCAACCCGCTCAAGGTGCTCATGCCGCCCGCGATCTGGCTGGTCGTGATCGGTCTGGGCAAGGGCGTCGTCGACATGTTCCGGCACCCGTTCTACTTCCCGGCGAGCACGGTGATGCTCGTCCTGTCCGGGCTGATCATCGGATCGCTGGCCCTCCTGGCCGACCTGATCGTCCGGTCCCGGGGCGCCTGACGTGCGGGTCGCGATCGTCGGGCCCGCCTACCCGTACAAGGGCGGCGGGGCGCAGCACACCACGGAGCTGGCGCACCGGCTGGCGGCCCTGGGCCACGACGTCGTGATCGAGTCCTGGCGCGCGCAGTACCCCTCGTTCCTGTATCCCGGGCAGCAGACCATCTCGGCGCCCGAGGGGCGGCCGTTCCCTGGCATCCGGCGCGACCTCGACTGGCGGCGCCCCGACGGCTGGCTCCGCTGCGGGCGCCGGCTGCGCGGCGCCGACCTCGCCGTGCTGACCCTGTTGAGCCCCGTGCAGGTGCCCGCCTACCTGGGCATCCTGTACGGGCTGCGCCGCAGGACCCCCGTGGTCGCGCTCTGCCACAACGTGCTGCCGCACGAGCGCAAGCCGTACGACGCGCCGCTGGTGAAGGCGCTGCTGCGGCGGGCCGACCGGGTGCTCGCGCACTCCGAGGAGCAGGCGGGGCTCGCCCGCGACCTGGCGCCCGCGCCGGTCCGCGTCGCCGCGCTGCCGCCGCACCTGCCCACGAAGGCCGAGGCCAGGTCCGGTGGAGGGGTGCGGCACAGGCTGCTGTTCTTCGGCATGGTCCGGCCTTACAAGGGGCTCGACCTGCTGCTGCGCGCGCTGGCACCCGTCCCGGGGGTCTCGCTCACGGTCGCCGGTGAGTTCTGGGGCGGCCTGGACGAGACGCGCGCCCTGATCAAGGAGCTGGGCCTGGGCGAGCGGGTCGAGCTGCGACCGGGGTACGTCCCCGCCGGTGACCTGCCCGCGTTGTTCGCCGGGGCCGACGCCCTCGTGCTTCCCTACCGGAGCGCCACGGCCAGCCAGAACGCCTGGCTCGGCCACGAGCACGGCCTCCCGGTCATCGCCACCCGCGTGGGGGCACTGGCCGACCACGTCACCGACGGGGTCGACGGGCTGCTCGTCGAGCCCGGCTCCGTCGGCGCGCTCACCGAGGCGATCACCCGGTTCTACGCGGACGGCGAGCCCGAGCGGCTGCGCCAGGGCGTGAAGGCCGTGGACCCCGACCCCTACTGGTCGGCGTACGCCGAGGCCCTGCTCTCCTCGGAGGCATGACCGCGCGCCAGCAGGAAGCCCAGCCCGGCCCACAGGACGTCGGAGAGGGTGAAGGCCAGCCGTGACACGATCGCGATGACCAGCGCGCGCGGCGCGTCAAGGACGGGCGCGAGCACCAGCACCATGGCGCCCTCGCGGACCCCGATGCCGGCCGGGACGATCACGGTGAGCAGGCCCGTCACCCACGCGAGCGCGTACGCCCCGGCGGCGACGGCGAACAGCGACGGGCCGCCGGGACGCATGTCGGTGAGCAGCAGCCAGATGTGCACGCCGTAGAACAGCCAGCCGATCATCGTCCACGCGGTCGCGACCAGCATCGCCGACCCCGGCAGCACCCGGTCGAGCGGCTCCTTCCTGGCGATCCTCAGCACGAGGTTGAGCCCGAAGGTCAGCACCCGGGGATGCAGGCCCACGACGATGAGCGGGATCAGCAGCAGCAGGTACCAGGTCTGCCTGGCCACGGCCTGCGAGGTCAGCGGCAGCGTCACCGCAGCGAGCGCCAGCGCGCAGCCGAGCGAGGTCACAAGGGCCACCACCGTCGCGCCGAACGTGCGGCGGGGCGGGGAGCCGTGGTCGCGGGCCAGTTCCATCATCGCCGCGAACGCCCACACAGAGCCGGGGACGTACTTGCCGAGCTGCCCCATGAACAGGACCTTGGCGGCGACGCGCGACGGCAGCGGGGAGCCGAACCCGGCCAGCACGGCCCGCCAGGCAAGCAGCATGAACCCGAGGCCGGCGAGGACGGCGGCGAGGGACCCGGCCACCGTCCACCACGACAGCCTGCCGAGAGCGGCCACGGAGTCGTTCCAGTTCCTGGACAGCCCGTACGTGAGGAAAGCCAGGGCGACGAGCGCCAGACCCACCCGGAGCAGGGGACTCGATCGCAGGCGGCTCAGCATCCGCCCAGCGTACGATCACTCGTTACCAGCCGGTAGGTCCTCTCCCGCATCGTTACCCCATGCGGAGCCGTTCATGGTCGACACATAGGACCGGAGCCCGCACCGCGAACCCACTACTCTTGGGCGGCGTGGGTAAGGAACGCGTGGCGCAGCTTGAGTACTCCGAGCTCCAGACCGCGATGCTGGACGAGGCCAAGCGACGCCGCAAGGCCGCCAAGATCATCGCTGTGCTCGCGCACTTCCTGGGCCGTGATCCGGGTTCCCCCGTGCTCGACGGGCTGACCGTCGCCGACATCGGATGCTCGGCCGGGTTCATCGCCGACGAGCTGGCCTCCGCGGGCGCGCGCCGGGCCTTCGGGGTGGACATCGACGTCCCTGGCCTGCGCAGGGCGGCCGAGCGGTTCGGCAAGAGGGTCGAGTTCGTGTGCGCCGACGGCACCGCGCTGCCCTTCCCCGACGGGTCGCTGGACGTGCTGGTCTTCAACCACATCTACGAGCACGTGGTCGACCCCGACGCCGTGGTCAAGGAGATGCACCGGGTGCTCGCCGACGACGGCGTGCTGTACCTCGGCCTCGGAAACCGGCTCGGCGTGATGGAGCCGCACTACAAGCTGCCGTTCCTGTCGTACCTGCCGCCGTCGCTGGCCGATCGCTACGTCCGCGCGTCCGGCCGGGCCGACCACTACTACGAGCGCTTCCGCACGAGGGGCGGGCTGCGCCGCATGCTCGGGGACTTCCACGTCTGGGACTACTCGTTCCCCGTGCTCGCCTCGCCGGAGCGGTTCGCCGGCACCGAGCTGTTCCCCGGCGCCGTCGGGCGCGCCGCCCAGGGCACGCTGGCGAGGACGCCTCGCACGGCGCTGCGGGCGCTGCTGCCGGTCGTCCCGACCTACCTTTGGGTGGCGACCAAGACGCCCCGCGGGCCCCTCGGCCCCGCCCTCCCGCGGCCTCCCGAGCACGTACGCACGCCGTGACGCGCAAGAAGCTGGTCAGGTTCGCGTTCCTGCTGGTCGCGCTGGGGTTCGGGGCGTGGGCGATCGCGGGGCGGTGGACCCAGGTGGCCGACGGCTTCACCAGGCTCTCCTGGCCGCTGCTGGCCGGGTCCCTGGTCGCGGTGCTGGCGGCGCTGACGGCGGGGATGATGATGTGGCGGGCGCTGCTGGCCGATCTCGGCTCGCCGCTGCGGTTCACCGACGCGGCCAAGGTGTTCTTCGTGGGCCAGCTCGGCAAGTACATCCCCGGGTCGCTCTGGCCCGTGCTCGCCCAGATGGAGATGGGCAAGGACCTCGGCGTCCCCCGACCCCGCAGTGCAGCCGCCTTTTTCCTGACATATCCGATCTATCTGGTCAGTGGTCTCGCGGTGGCCCTCGTGACCCTGCCCGCGTTCGCCGGCGACTCGGTGGCGCGCTACGCGTGGCTGCTCCTGCTGCTGCCCCTGCTGGTCGCCGGCCTCCATCCCCGCGTCGTCAACACCGTCCTCGGATTCGGGCTCAAGCTGATCAAACGCCCCCCGCTGGAGCGCCCGCTGACCCGCAGGGGTGTGCTCACCTCGGTCGGATGGGCCTTCGCGGGCTGGGCGGCGTACGGGGTACACCTCGCGCTGATCGCCGCCGGGCTGGGCGCGTCAGGGCCGAGGGCCCTGGTGCTGTCCCTCGGGGCGTTCGCGCTCGCCTGGTGCCTGGGGTTCGTCGTCTTCGTCGCTCCCGCCGGGGCCGGAGTGCGCGAGGTGGCCATGGTGGCGGCGCTGGCGCCTGTGCTCGACGGGGGCTCGGCGATCGCGGCGGCGCTGTGCTCGCGCCTGGTCGTGTCGGCAGGGGACCTCGTCTGCGCCGGGCTCGCCGGCCTGGCCGCGCGCCGCGCCGAGACGGTGCCGGCGGCGGCTCGGAACGACTGATGTTTCCCCATTGGTCGCCGGCGAGAAGGATGAAATGGCCTGTGATTTCTCTCACGGATTTGGGGAGCCCCGCAATAGAGTGAAGTCGATGGGGATCGGCGGCGACGGTGCCGGCGGCAGCCGGTGGGACATTTCAGTGACCCTGCCGGTTCGCACGAGCAGGCGGCCTTCGCCCGCATCTGGTCTCCGTCCCTGACCGGCCCGGAGACCCGAGAGGAGCGATCGCTCTTGACGCCCCGAGTGCTCGTCGACGCCGCAGCCGTTCCCGCGGATCGCGGGGCCCTGATCCGCTATGTCGACGGGCTCCTTGCCGCGCTCGACCGGGCGGGCGCCGATCTCGCGGTCGTCTGCCAGCGGGCCGACGCCGAGCGGTACGGCAAGATCGCCCCCTCCGCCCGCGTCATCCCCGGGCCTCCGGCGATCTCCAGCAGGGGCACCCGGCTGGTCTGGGAACAGACCGGCATACCGGTGCTGGCCCGCCAGGTCGGGGCGCAGGTCATCCACGCCCCCTTCTACTCGATCCCGTTGCACACCGGGATTCCCACGGTGGCCACCGTGCACGACGTGACGTGGTTCACCGAGCCCGAGCAGCACAACACCGTCAGGGCGTCGTTCTTCCGCGCCGCCACGCGTACGGCGGTCCGCAACGCGACGCGCGTCATCGTGCCGTCCAAGGCCACCCGCGACGAGCTCGTACGGGTGCTCGCGGCCGACCCGACGCGCATCGACGTCGCCTACCACGGGGTCGACACCGGGCTGTTCCACCAGCCGTCCGAGCAGGAGATCAAGAGGACGGCCGGCCGCCTCGGCCTGCACGGCCGTCCCTATGTCGCCTTTCTCGGTGCCTTCGAGCCCCGCAAGAACGTCCCGAACCTCGTCAAGGGGTTCGGCCAGGCCGTCAGCGACCTGCCGTCGCCGCCCGCCCTGGTGCTGGCCAGCGGAGCCGGCTGGAACGACGAGGTGAACGCCGCGATCAGCGAGCTTCCCGTCACCGTGCGGGTCGTCCGCCCCGGCTACCTCTCCTTCGCCGACCTGCCGGGCTTCCTCGGCGGCGCCGTCGTGGTGGCGTTCCCCTCGCGCGGCGAGGGGTTCGGCCTGCCCGTCCTGGAGGCCATGGCCTGCGGCGCGCCGGTGCTCACGACCCACCGCACGTCCCTGCCCGAGGTGGGCGGTGAGGCCGTCGCCTACACCGAGCCGGACGCCGAGAGCATCCGAGACGCCCTGAAATCGTTGCTGGAGTCGCCGGAGCGGCGCGCGTCGCTCTCCGCCTCCGGTATCGCCCGTTCACGGGAGTTCACGTGGGATGCGTCGGCTGAGGCTCATATGGTGTCCTATCAACGTGCGGTCGATCAGTGAGCTAGCCTCACGGTGTGACGGAGAGCTACTCGCCGGAGTCGGCGCACCTTGAGGCGATTCTCCTTGTGGGCGGGCAGGGCACCAGGCTCCGCCCCCTGACCTTGAGCACTCCGAAGCCGTTGCTCCCGACGGCCGGTGTCCCGTTCCTCGCCCACCAGCTGGCGAGGGCCAGGTCGTTCGGCGTGCGCCGGGTCGTCTTCGCGACCTCCTACCGCGCCTCGATGTTCGCCGACGTCTTCGGCGACGGTTCGGCGTTCGGCCTCTCGCTCGAATACATGACCGAGGAGAGCCCGCTCGGCACGGGCGGGGCGATCCGGAACGCCGCCGAGGCGCTGACCTGCGGATCCGACGCGCCGGTGCTCGTGCTCAACGGCGACATCCTGTCCGGTCACGACATCTCCGAGCAGGTCGGGCTGCACGTCTCGCGCGGGGCGGCCGTCACGCTCCACCTGACCGAGGTGGACGACCCGTCGAGGTTCGGATGCGTGCCGAGCGACGCGGACGGCCGGGTCACGGCCTTCCTGGAGAAGACCCCGAACCCCGTGACGAACCGCATCAACGCCGGGTGCTACGTGTTCCAGCGGTCGTTCATCGACCAGATCCCGGCGGGCCAGGTGGTCTCCGTCGAGCGCGAGACCTTCCCCGGCCTGATCGCCTCCGGCGAGCTGGTGCTCGGGTACGCCGACCGGTCCTACTGGCTGGATGTGGGTACCCCCGCGGCCTTCGTCCAGGGGTCGTGCGATCTGGTGCTGGGCCGCCTGGCGTCTCCGGCGCTTCCCGGTCCCTGCGGGGAGTTCCTCGCGCTGCCGGAGTCCAGGGTCTCGCCGAACGCCAAGGTCGCCGGTGGCACGGTGGTCGGCCCCCGGGCCGTCGTGGAGTCCGACGCCTCCGTCCGGGGGAGCGTGCTGTACGCCGACTGCGTGGTGGAGTCCGGTGCCACGGTGGTCGAGTCGGTGGTGGGCGTGGGCGCCCGCATCTGCTCGGGGGCGGTGCTGAGGAACGCCGTGATCGGTGACGGCGCGGTCGTCGGCCCCGGCAACGAGCTGCTGGCCGGCGCCCGCGTCTGGCCCGGCGTGACGCTGCCCACGCGCGCGGTCCGCTTCTCCAGCGACATCTGACCGCACGAGCGGTCCGGGCGGACTACCGCTGCACGGGCGGTCCGGGCAGACCATCGACGCCGACCGTTCGCTGATCGCGTTCCTCCCGGACTGGCTGGAGGCGGTTACGCTGCCGCTGATCCCCACCGGCCTGGCGTACCGGGCTCGCCATACTCCCCGGCCGGACCTGCCAGCCTCGCAGCACTAGACCGACGCCACCGGGAAAGAGACAGGACTCATGGAGGACTCAGTGAGCCCTCACCGGCGCGCGGCAGTCTCGGCCACGGTTGCCTCGCGACCGGAGGGTGTCATCCGTGACACCGTCAATCTGACGGGCTCAAAAACTCTGCGATCCTGGCACGAGAAAAGCCCTGCGCCTAGCCTGAAGTTGCGACGCTCCAGGAAAGGCCAGGGCTTATGAATCACCGTAGCACCATGGACCTACGTCCAGAGATGTCCATCGGCGAGCGACTCGCGGTCGCACGGCGCTATCGCGGGCTCAACCAAGAGGTCCTCGCCGAGCGGGCCGGCGTGCATGTCGACACCATCCGCAAGCTGGAGCAGGGTCAGCGCCATTCCGCGCGCCTCTCAACCATCAACGCGCTGGCGAACGCCCTGGGCGTGGACACCTCGGCGCTACTACTGGGCATCGACCAGGAGCAGGACCGGGAGAACCCGCGACTGCTCGCACTGCGCCAGTCCCTCCTGCCGGTCAGCGACTTTCTGCCCTCGACCGACGATGACGAAGAGGACACCCCGCCCGGCGTCGGCGCTCTACGCCGCTCCGTCGAAGACGCGTGGGGCAGTTACCACCGCGGCGAGTTCACCGCCTTGGCCGAGGTCGTGCCCCGACTGCTGACGGAAGCGCGCATAGCGGTCCGGGAGCACACCAACGGCGAAGCCCAAGAGGCCAGCGCCGTACTGGCGAAGACGTGCCAGCTCGGCGCGCACGTCCTCGCCCGGATGCAGATGGACGACCTCGCACTCCTCGGGCTGGACCGGGCGCGCACCGCCGCCCAAGGGTCGGGTGATCCGCTGCTGCCCGCGATGATCGCCAACAGCGTTGCCTGGATCTTCATGCGCACGGGCAGACTGGGCGACTCCGAGCACGTCGCCATCGCCTCGGCCGACTCGATCGAGCCGAGGTTCCGCTCATCCTCGGCGGGGCATGTCGCGGTGTACGGCGGGCTACTGCTGTCGGCCGCAGCCGCCGACGCCCGGCATCGCCGATATGACGCTGCCCGGGAACTGCTGAACGTCGCTCAGGCTGCGGCACAGCGCGTCGGGGATGACTCCACCGACCGATGGACCAGCGTGTTCGGACCCACATCCGTGGCCATGCAAGCCGTGGCGGTCGAGACGGCCGCAGGCGAATGGGGTACGGCGCTACAACTAGCCCGCCGCGTGCCCATGACCGGCAAGACCCCTGACTCCTGGAAGGCATGGTTCCTGCTCGACGTCGCTCAGGCGCAGATGGAGACCTACCGCGACAACGACGCCACCGAAACCCTCCGCGCGGTCCGGCGGGCTGCGCCGGAGTGGCTGCGTCGCGCCGGCCTGGCCAAGGTCGTGGTTCGCGAACTGCTGGGGAGGCCCACCCCGCCGCGTGGCATCCACGCGTTGGCCGATTTCGTGGGGGTCGCGCACTAATCGCGACGTGACAGCACTGCTGCGAGTAGTGGGTTTCGTCCCTGTGACGGCGATCAAGGCGGCCCTACCGTCGTAGGCGTGACTCTGCGCGATGGGGCCGTCACGCGAGTGCGGCTCTGCGCTAAAGCGGGGACCCGCAGGCGCGGTCACGCCGTACGGGTCCCCTTGGCCGCACGCTGGAGGTGCAACCCAATGGGAAAGCCTACGGGCAGCGACGAAAACCCCGCGATCGTCGGGTGGTCCGTCTTCAAGTCGGATAAAGGACGATTTTGGGCGAGCAGGCACCGCCCCTACGAGCCCGCCGCCGAGAAGGCCGGCGCGTGGCGCACCGTCGACGGGGACGACCTCGCCCAGGTCTGCATGGCCATCGCCGAACAGGAGGCCCTCGCCACGGTGGCGACCGGATGGTGACGCCGTCACGCGTCGAACGCCAGCTCGCTGTGCTCAACCAGGACAACCCGGCCTGGAGGATCACAAGACCCCTACGCCCGGACGGCAGCTCGATGGGCTGGTGGGCCTTCCGGCGTGTCCCGCTGACCCCCTCTGAGCGGTGCGCGGGCCTGGTCCCGAGCATCGCCCGGGGTGACGTCGTAGCGCTGGCCATGGAGCTGGCGGCGCAGGACGACATCGCGCACCGGGCGCGGTACTCGGCGGGCGCGCCGTGAGCGAGCGCCTGGAGACGTACCTGAGCGCCTTCCAGGGCAACGCCGACCACGGGGTGCACATCCCCCGGTGGCGGGGCACAGGCGGAGCGGACCGGGTCACCTGGTTTCCCGCATGGAGCGGGGAGGAGCGCACCCGGGTGCTGCGCTGGACGTGCGAATGCCGGCTCAGGGTGTACTACCTGGTGACCGGCGGCGGGCGGGCGTGGGTACGCCGCAAAGCCCGAGCCGCGCCCATCAGCGATCAGGTGAAGACGAGCGACACCGAGCGCATGCGATACCCGGACGCCGAGATGCTGTGGGAACGGATCCTGCTCGGACGCGCCCGATAGACCGGCGCGGCGGGCCTGAGCCGTGCGGGCGGGGTCCGCCGCGTTCTCCCTCCACATAGAACAGGAGACCGTTCTCGGCCGACGACCACCGTACGCGCGGGAGCCGGGGCGCCCATAGCCTGGCAGCGTGCGAGAACGCTGGTGGCGCCCGGGCCGGGCCCTCGACGTGGAGCCGACGATGGCGCCGCATCGCCGGGGGAGCGGCGACCCCGCCTGGCAGCTCGCACCCGACAGGGCGATCTGGCGCACCTGCCGCACGCCCGAGGGGGCGGGCACGCTCCGGGTCACGGTCCGGCCGGGCGAGGCTGTCGTCGTCGCCCAGGCGTGGGGCCGGGGGGCCGAGTGGATGCTGGAGACCCTGCCGGAGCTCCTCGGCGCGCAGGACGAGATCTCCGGCTTCCAGGGGCTGATCGAGCGGCTGGGGCCTGACGGCCACCCGCTGATCAGGGAGCTGGCCACGCGGTACGGCGGGTTGCGCGTCGGCCGTACGCTGCGGGTGTTCGAGGCGCTGGTGCCGGCGGTGCTGGAGCAGAAGGTCGTCGGCCGGGAGGCGTGGCGGGCGTGGCGGTGGCTCCTGCGGACGTACGGCGAGCCCGCGCCGGGCCCGGCTCCCGCGACCATGCGGGTCTTCCCCGAGCCCGAGGTGTGGCGGAAGGTCCCCTCGTGGGACTGGCACCGCGCGGGGGCGGAGGCCGTACGGGCCAGGACGATCGTGAACGCGGCCCTGCACGCCGAGAGACTGGAGGCGTCCGGGCCGGCGGAGGCGGACAGGTTGTTACGGGCGCTGCCCGGCATCGGGGTGTGGACGTCGGCGGAGACGCGGCAGCGCGCCCACGGTGACCCGGACGCCGTCTCGGTCGGTGACTACCACCTGCCGTCGCTGGTCGGGTGGTCGCTGACCGGCAGGAAGACCGACGACGCCGGGATGCTGGAGTTGCTCGCTCCCTACCGGGGGCACCGCCACAGGATCATCCGCCTGCTGGAACTCGGCGGGCGCAGGCCACCGGCGCGCGGCCCTCGGATGGCCGTTCGCGACTATCGAGCCTTCTGACCGGCGGACCCTCGGGGTACGAGCGCCGCTCGTCGGGCGCCTGCGGCGTGCTTGACTTCCAGTCGCGGCCGTCGCGCGTGTCGGCGCCGAAGAGCGGGGCGAGCAGGGCCGCCGCGACGATGAAGGCGAGGACCAACCAGGACATCGGAGTCTCCTTTTGGAGGATCGCGGAGGAGTGACTCTGTAAGTGTGTTCCCGCGCATATGTTTACGTCTATCGAGAATTCGTCAGTCTTACTCTTAAGGACCGCTAAACCCCTTGCCGGTCGGCGGGACCCCGCCCGAGTGCCGGGCCGCGGTGATTCCGTACTGTGCGTTCCATGGACGTGAACCCCACAGACGCCGCGATGCGGCGGGCGCTGGCCAGGGCCAGAGACGGCAAGGCGCTCGACGTGACGGAGGCCACGGTTCTGTTGCATGCCCGAGGGGCCGACCTGGACCGGCTCCTCGAATACGCCGGCCGCGTGAGGGACGCTGGGCTGGCCTCGGTGGGAAGGGAGGGGATCGTCACCTACAGCCGCAAGGTCTTCATCCCCCTGACCAGGTTGTGCCGCGACCGATGTGGCTACTGCACGTTCGCCACGGCTCCCGGCAAGCTTCCCGCCGCCTTCCTCAGTCCCGACGAGGTGCTGGACATCGCCCGCCAGGGCGCCGCCATGGGGTGCAAGGAGGCCCTGTTCACGCTGGGCGACCGCCCCGAGGACCGCTGGCACCAGGCCAAGGAGTGGCTGGACGCCCACGGGTACGACGACACCCTCTCCTACGTGCGCGCCATGGCGATCCGCGTGCTGGAGGAGACCGGGCTGCTCCCGCACCTCAACCCGGGCGTCATGACCTGGAGCGACCTGCAGCGGCTCAAGCCGGTCGCCCCTTCCATGGGCATGATGCTGGAGACGACCTCCCGGCGGCTGTTCGAGGAGAAGGGCGAGGCGCACTACGGCTCGCCCGACAAGGACCCGGCCGTACGGCTGCGCGTGCTGGAGGACGCCGGCCGCACCAACGTGCCGTTCACCACGGGCGTCCTGATCGGCATCGGGGAGACCGTCGCCGACCGCGCCGAGTCGATCTTCGCCATCCGCCGCGTCGCCCGCGAGTACGGGGCCGTGCAGGAAGTCATCGTGCAGAACTTCCGCGCCAAGCCGGACACGTCCATGCGCGGCATGCCGGACGCCGACCTGCACGAGCTGGCCGCCACGATCGCGGTCACCCGGCTCGTGCTCGGCGCCAGGACCCGCGTCCAGGCGCCCCCGAACCTCATCGGCGACGAGTACGCCCTGATGATCAGGGCCGGCATCGACGACTGGGGCGGGGTCTCCCCGCTGACGCCCGACCACGTGAACCCCGAGCGCCCCTGGCCGCAGATCGAGGAGCTCGCCGCCCGCACGGCCGAGGCCGGGTTCACGCTCAAGGAGCGGCTCACGATCTACCCGGAGTACGTCCTCGCGGGCGAGCCCTGGCTGGACCCGCGCCTGCGCGGCCACGTGGCAGCGCTGGCCGACCCGGAGACCGGCCTGGCCCTTCCGGGCGTGCTCCCCGCCGGCCTGCCGTGGCAGGAGCCCGACGGCGGGTTCGCCTCGACGGGCCGTACGGACCTGCACGTCGAGGTGGACTCCACGGGCCGGACGCAGGACAGGCGCGACGACTTCGACAACGTCTACGGTGACTGGGACGCCCTGCGCGAGCGGACGCCCGCCCCGAACGGGACGCCGGCGGGCACCGCGATCGCCGCCGACATGCGTGAGGCGCTGCGCCGCGCCGCCTCGGACCCCGCGCGTCTCACCGACGACCAGGCACTCACGCTGCTGAGCGCCGACGGGGCCGACCTGACAGAGCTGTGCCGGGTCGCGGACGACCTGCGCAGGCAGGCCGTGGGCGACGACGTCACCTACGTCGTGAACCGGAACATCAACTTCACCAACGTCTGCTACACCGGCTGCCGGTTCTGCGCGTTCGCGCAGCGGCGCACCGACGCCGACGCCTACACCCTGTCCCTCGACCAGGTCGCCGACCGGGCGGCCGAGGGGTGGGAGGCGGGGGCGACCGAGGTGTGCATGCAGGGCGGCATCCACCCCGACCTGCCCGGCACGGCCTACTTCGACATCGCCAGGGCGGTGAAGGAGCGGTGCCCGGAGATGCACGTCCACGCCTTCTCGCCGATGGAGGTCATGAACGGCGCGAGCCGCACCAACATGTCGGTCCACGACTGGCTCGTGGCGGCGAAGGAGGCCGGGGTCGACTCGCTGCCGGGCACGGCGGCCGAGATCCTCGACGACGACGTGCGCTGGGTCCTGACCAAGGGCAAGCTCCCCACCAGGGAGTGGGTGGACGTCGTCACCACCGCCCACCGCGTGGGCATCCCGACGACCTCGACGATGATGTACGGCCACGTGGACACGCCCGCGCACTGGGTGGCGCACATCCGGCTGATCCGCCGCATCCAGGAGGAGACCGGCGGTTTCTCCGAGTTCGTGCTGCTGCCTTTCGTCCACCACAGCGCGCCGATCTACCTGGCGGGCATCGCGCGGCCGGGCCCGACCCCCAGGGAGAACCGCGCCGTGCACGCGCTCGCGCGGATCATGCTGCACGGCGCGATCGACAACATCCAGTGCTCGTGGGTGAAGCTCCAGGACGAGCTGTGCCGCGCCGTGCTGTCGGGCGGCGTGAACGACCTGGGCGGCACGCTGATGGAGGAGACGATCAGCCGCATGGCCGGCTCGGAGAACGGGTCGTACAAGACCATCACCGAGATCGCCGCGATGGTCGCGCCCACCGGACGCCCGCTGCGCCAGCGCGTCACCGGGTACGGCCGGCCGTCCGAGGAGCGCGTCGCGGCGGCGAGGGCCAGCGACGGCGTCTGCCGCAGCGTGCGCAGGACCATCCCCCTGCTGGCGCAGTAGGGGCGGCCCGTCCGACCGGAAGGCTTATCAGACACGGGTATAACAAGTTCTCCATTTCCGTCTTGGGGATACTTGCGCTGTCTACGGTGTCCGTTGGGAGAATCGTCCGACTCCTCCCTGTAACACGAGACACCGAGAGGCGAACCCGTGGCGACAGGTCGACACGGTCGGCACCGCGCGGAACCGGTCTTCGAGCCCCCGCGCCGGCGGACCGGGCGCCGCGGCCCGCTGGCGGCGGTCATCGTCGTCGTGCTGGTCGCGGGGGCGCTCGTATGGGCCGGTCGGCGCGGGGAGGGCTCGTGCTCGTCCCGCGACCCGGTGCTCGTCGGCGTGGACGCCGCGGTGGACATCGCCCCGGTCGCCATGGAGGCCGCCGGGCGGTTCAACGCGACCAGGGCGGCCGTGGACGGGCGCTGCGTGCTGGTGCAGGTCACCGAGCAGTCCCCGGCGCCCGTGCTGCGGACGCTGATCGGCGACCGGGCCGGGGTGCTCGCCCAGCGGCCCGACGCCTGGATCGCCGACTCCTCCGCGTGGATCCGGCTCGCGCGCAAGCAGGGCGCGCCCGGCGTGGCGCCCAGCGAGACCGTGGTGGCCACCTCGCCGCTGGTGTTCGCGACCAGGCGCTCCCTGGCCCAGCGGTTCGCCACCGGGAACACCGAGATGAGCTGGGAGATGGTCTTCCCGGCCACGGCGAGAGGACGGCTCCAGCCGACCGAGGACGAGCCGGACATCGTCCGCGTCCCCGACCCGTCGGTGGCGGGCGCCGGCATCGCCACGGTGGCCGCCGCCAGGGACATCGCGGGCGAGGGCGGCCGGGGGGACAAGGAGCTGACCGCCTTCGTCCGGATGGCGCAGGCGGGCTCGGCCCCCGACTACCGCTCGATGCTCGCCGCCGTGGACGACCACTCGTTCTGGAAGCGGCCGGTCGTCGTCGTGCCCGAGCAGTCGGTGTGGCTGCACAACCGGACGCCCTCCGCCGACCCCGTCGTGGCGCTCACCCCCAAAGAGGGCACGATCATCCTCGACTACCCGTACGTGGTCACCTCCTCGGACCCCGCCGATTCGGCCGGCGCGCGGCTCTTCGGGAACTGGCTGACCTCGGCGGAGGTGAGGACGGCGGTGCGCGGCGGCGGGTTCCGCCTCCCCGACGGCAAGGACGCGCCGCTGGACGCGGGGCCGGAGATCCCGGCCGGTCAGCCGAGGCCGCGCCCGTCCATCACGCCCCTGGTGATCGACGAGGCCCTTGACGCGTGGAGCCGCCTCGCGCCGCCGAGCAACATCCTGGTGCTGGCCGACGCCGCCAGGCACATGGCCGAGCCCATCGCGGGCGGCAAGGGCGACACCCCGCTGTCGGTGGCGCTCAAGGCCACCCACCTCGGGCTCCAGCTCTTCCCGGGCTCCACCCGGATGGGCCTGTGGGAGTTCGCGGACGGGCTGGACGGCGGCAAGGGGTACCGCTCTTTGGTCCGGCTCGGGCCGATCACCCAGCCGGACGGCGAGGACGACCAGCTCACCAGGCAGAGCCGCCTGGACCGGTTCACCCAGACGCTAAAGGCGTACAAGGGCCGCGACAGCTCGCTCTACGACTCGATCTTCGCGGGGTTCCGCGAGGTGACCGACGAGTACGACCCGGCGATGAACAACTCGCTCCTGGTCATCACGGCCGGCAGGGACGACGGCAAGGGGCTCTCCCGGCAGGCGCTGGTGGACAGGCTCAGAAAGGACTGGGACCCCGACCACCCCGTGCAGATCATCGTGCTGGCCTTCGGCAGGAACGTCGACCGCGCCGCCCTGGGTGAGATCACCTCGATCACCAATGGGTCCCTGCACGTGGCCACCGGGCCCGGCGAGATCATCGACGTCTTCCTGAGCGCCCTGGCCCGCCGCCTGTGCCACCCCACCTGCGTCAAGCCCGGCTGAGAAGGCCCGGTTCAGAAGGCGGGTGACCACCGCCGGGACGTGGCGGTGGTCCTCCTCGTCGGCGGTGGCTCAGCGGGTGACGACGAAGTCGGCGGCGTCCCGGGGGGGACGGTCGCGCGGCGGGGCGGAGGGGTGGCCCACGGCCACGGCGCCCATGGGATCCCAGGACTCCGGCAGGTCGAGGACCTCCCGCACGACCTCGCGGCAGAACATCGTGGAGGACACCCACGCCGAGCCCAGGCCCTCGACAGCGAGGTGGACCAGCAGGTTCTCCACGCCCGCGCCCATGGCGACGACGAACATCTCGCGCTCGGCCGCGTTGCGGCGGTCGTCGGGATAGGTGTGCGAGCCGTCCATGACCAGGCAGGGGACCACCAGGTAGGGCGCCCTGCGCAGGACGTCGCCGCGCCTGACCCTGCGCGTGATCGACTCCTCGGTGAAGCCGGTGGCGCGCAGGTCGCGGATCCAGGCCTCCAGCATGGCGTCCAGCAGCTTCTCGCGTGCCGAGGGCGACTCCAGCAGCACGAAACGCCACGGCGTCGTGTGGTGGGGAGCCGGGGCGCTGATCGCGGCGCCGACGGCCCGCCTGACCGCCGCAGGGTCCACAGGTTCGGGGGAGAAGTCCCTGATCGTGCGGCGGGCGAACAGCACGTCGGCGGAGCCGTACCGGAACATGTCCTCGTCGGCGGGCCGTACGAGCGGCCGTACGCCCGGGCCGTCCTCGGCGGTCACCAGGTGGGACAGCCCGCGCACGACCGCCACCGGCACCCCGTCGAGCTTGCCCTTGACCAGCTCGGCCGCCGACGCGATCTCGTCGGCCAGCGCGGTGACCGTCGCGGACAGCGGGTTGCCGTAGGTGTCTGACCTGCCGCGGAAGTCGTCGAGCGGCCGGACGCCCGCGGCCCCGATCGCCACGTCGGTCAGGCCGTTGCGCCAGGGGCGCCCGAAGGTGTCCGACACGATGACCCCGGCGTTGACCCTCAGGCCGGCCCGGATGCGGCGGGCCGAGGCGTCCGGGTCCTCGGGGAGCAGCAGCACGGTGCCGGGCTCGGTGTTCGAGGCGTCCACCCCGGCGGCGGCCATGACGAAGCCGTGCCGCGTCTGGGCGATCACGGTCTCGCCACGCCGCGCGACGACGCGGGCGGTCTCCTCGGCGATGGCCGCCGCGCGGCTGTCGCCTTTCCGGACGCGGCCCTCGGCCTTGCTGACGATCTTGGAGGTGATGACGAGGATGTCGCCGTCCTCCAGGCCGGGCATGGCCCGCGTGACCAGCTCGGCGAGGTCGTCGCCCGGCCGTACCTCGGGCAGCCCGTGGACGCCCCGGACGCTGACCACCTGTCCGGCCCGGCCCGCCTGCGCGCCGCTCATCGGGCCAGCTCAAGCGCGGCGCGGGCGATGTCGGCGGTGGCGTCGAGGTCGCTCATGAGCAGGGGCCTGGCCACCACGCGGACCCCTTCGAGCGCGACGTCCTTGTCCTGTTCGGCGACCAGCCAGCCGTCGAGCAGACGGGAGCCGTACAGCTCAAGCACGGCCTGGGCGCTGGTCTCCACGCCGATGGCGGTGAGGCACGCGTCGGCCATGCCGCGTACCGGGGCGCCGCCGACGATGGGGGAGACGCCGACCACGGTCTTGGCTTCGAGGGCCTCGCGGATGCCGGGGATCTGGAGGATGGTGCCGATGCTGACCACGGGGTTGGAGGGCGGGAGGATCACCACGTCGGCCTGCTCGATCGCCTCGATCACGCCGGGCGCGGGCTTGGCCTCCTCGGCGCCGACGAGCAGGATCTGCTCGGCCGGGACCGACGCGCGCAGCTTCACCCACCACTCCTGGAAGTGGATCGCGCGGCGGCCCTGCTCGTCGTTGATGACCACGTGGGTCTCGGCGCGGTCGTCGGTCATCGGGATCAGCCGCACGCCGGGCCGCCAGCGCGTGCAGAGCGCCTCGGTGATCGCCGACAGGGGGTAGCCCGCGTTCAGCATCTGGGTGCGCACGATATGGGTGGCGATGTCCTTGTCACCGAGGCCGAACCACTGCGGCTCCATGCCGTAGGCGGCGAGCTCGTCCTTGATGAGGTGCCGTTCGCCGGCACGGCCCCAGCCCTGCTCCTCGTCGATGCCGCCGCCGAGGGTGTACATCACGGTGTCGAGATCGGGACAGACACGAAGACCGAAAAGGGTGATGTCGTCACCGGTGTTGCCGATGACGGTGATGTCGGCGTCGGGGATGGCGGCCAGGAGTCCGCGAAGAAAACGGGCGCCGCCGATTCCACCCGCTAGGGACACGATGCGCATGCTGTCAAGTGTTCCATTGCCATCTTCTTGCCTGGCCCCGGGCTCGGGCATGGGCGAAGTGATCTCCGAAACGCCTGCTCACGGGCTTATGGAAAGGGTTGAATGGCTTTCATACGGGGCTTGTGTGATCAATGAGGTTGTTGGGTCCGGCGTCCTCGAAGTGGGGAGATGTGCGAAACTTCGGGTGCCGTATGACCCATTGGGGGGTAGTTGTGGTGAAAGTTGAGCCCGGACGGCTCCGCGAGCCTGCGGCGTTGATCATGCTTTCGGTGGTTTGCGCACAGGTTCTGGTCGCCGCCCTGGGATTGATCCTCGAAGACGGTTCGTTCGGCTCCCGGTCGGCGGGCGCGCTCGGCGCGCTGACCTCTCCGCTCCGCCCGGCGCTCGCGATCGGCGCCGTCGTCCTGGTCACCAGGTTAGGCGAGCCGACCCGGCGTGCGCGGCTCGTGAACCTCGGCGCCGTCGCCGCACTGGCGGTCGCCGCGCTCTTCGGCTTCATCAGCCTCATCGGCGTGCTCCTCGGCGGCGGCACGGGCGGCTGGAGCATCATCGAGTACCTGCTGACCGGCGTGCCCGCGCTCGCCCTCATCGCGGTCGCCCTGGTGTACGCGCTCTCCATCCTGCCGTCCGGCGCGCCCTCGGCGGTGCGGCCCGGGCAGGCCGCGCCCGGCCAGGGGCTGTACCCCCCGCAGCCTCTCCACGGCGACAACCCCGGGTACGGTGTGCCCGGCGGCCACCCCGACCAGGCTCCGTACGTGCCCGCCCAGAACGGCCCCGCCTCCGCGCTTCCCGCGCTGCCCCCGGCTCCGTACGCCCCCCAGCAGCAGCCGTACGGGCAGGGTGACCAGCGGCCCGCGGAGACCTACGCCCAGCAGCAGCCGGGTCCCGACCCCTACCCGCAGCCGCAGTTCGCCCAGCAGGGCGAGACGCACCAGCCGCAGTTCGCCCAGCAGGGCGAGACGCACCAGCCGCAGTTCGCCCAGCAGGGGGAGCAGCAGTTCCCCCCGCAGGGTGATCAGCAGTTCGGCCCCCAGGGCGAGCAGCGATTCGGGCCGCAGAGCGAGCAGTTCGGCCCCCAGGGCGAGCAGCGGTTCGAGCCGCAGAGCGAGCAGTTCGGGCCGCAGGGTGATCGGCAGGTGCGGCCGTACGTTCCCGCGAACGAGGCGGGCCCCCTCGGCGACACCTCCTACGCGCCCCAGCACTCCCAGCCGCTCGACGCTTACGCGGCGGCCCTGAAGTCCGAGCCGTACGCGCAGAGCGCCCCGGCCGAATCCGCCGCCGCGCAGTCCTCCGGGTCGTACGGGCCGTCCTCCGCGTCTCCGTACGCCCCGCAGCCCTCCGGCCCGTACGGCCAGCAGAGCCAGCCGGGGCAGCAGAGCCAGCCGGGCCAGCACGGGCAGCAGGGCCGGCAGGCGTCCGACCCGTACGCTCCCCAAGGGTCCGACTCGTATGCCCCTCAGGCGGGCTCGCCGTACCCGCACTCGGGCGGGGGCGCGGGTGCCTTCGGCATGAACGACGCCTTCACGACCGGCGCGCGCCAGGCCGTGCCCGAGCCGCTCACGGCGCCGACCGCCTTCGACCAGCCTCACGCCTACGGCCGTCCCCCGGCGCAGGCCGGCGCCCCGTACGGCCAGACGGGTCCGCAGCCGAGTGCGCTGGACCAGCCGTCTTCGTCTTACGGTCAGACGGGTCCGCAGACGAACCCGCTGGACCAGCCGTCTTCGTCTTACGGTCAGACCGGTCCGCAGACGAACCCGCTGGACAAGGCCCCAGTCCACGGACAGACAGGCCCGCTCGACCAGCCTTCTCCGTCCTACGGTCAGTCCGGTCCGCTGGACCAGCCGTCTTCGTCCTACGGCCAGACCGGCCCGCAGGCGAACCCGATGGACCAGACGCAGGTCTACTCCCAGCCGAGCCCGCAGCCCAGCCCGCTGGACCAGCCTTCCCCGTCCTACGGTCAGACCGGCCCGCAGGCGGGCCCGTACGGTCAGGCCGGTGAGCCGTACGGCGGCTACTCCGGCGCCGACTTCGGCCGCCGGCCCGAGCCCTCCCCGCTGTATGCCGAGGCCGCCGACGCGCGCCAGCAGCAGATCGCGCATGCCTACCAGCAGGCGCAGAGCTACCAGCAGTCGCAGGCCGGGTCGCCCTCGGACGGCGGCGGCACCCAGGGCGAGTACGCCACCGGCACGCATCCGGTGAGGACGCCGGACTACACCCCCGGCTACAGCGGCAGCCCGTTCGGCCACCCGCAGTCGGCGGGGGACTCCTCGGGCTACTCGCGGCCCCCGGCGGACGCGCAGCCGTACCGGCCGGCCCAGGAGCAGCCGTATCCCCAGGCCCAGGACCAGCCGTACCAGCGACCGCAGGACCAGGGCTACCCCCAGCCCCAGGACCAGGCGTACCCCCAGTCGCAGGATCAGGGCTATCCCCAGTCGCAGGACCGGCCGTACCAGCAGGCGGCGGAGCAGCCGTACCAGCCGCAGCAGCCGGCCTGGGAGGATGTCGCCGTGGACAGTACGGTCCGCTTCGACCCCAAGGCCTTCCAGAACGACCCGCTGAACGCCCCCATGCCCCCGCCCGGGTCGCAGGGGCACCGGGACGAGCCGATCGATCCGACCGCCATCTACGCCCCCGACCGGTCGGCCCAGGCAAGGCCAGAGGAAAGCGGCGGTAGAGAACCGGCAGGTCCAGGTGTTGATCAGGGATCACGCTGGTACGGTTCCGACCGCTGAGGGCATTGAAGATCGGGGATATCAGAACGCCGTCGGGTCCCGCGTAGACGGCATACGCCGAAGACGGCCATATATTCCGCCAAGGCCCGCATACCGGGGTGAGCTGGTCTTTCCCCGGATACTGCCATGCTGCTTGACGCCACACGCGGCACACGCGTGTAATTACAACTGTGTTGTTACGCCTTTCACAGGGTGGGTATTGAGGAAGGTGTTCAAAAGGGGGGCTCCGTTGCGGAGCGGGCGGGCGATCGGCAGGAGGTGTGCATTGACCGATCTGGTCATGGCACAGGTGCTCGGCGCGGAAGAGCTGGGATGGCAGGAGCGCGCGTTGTGCGCGCAGACGGATCCGGAGGCGTTTTTCCCGGAGAAGGGCGGTTCCACCCGGGAGGCCAAGAAGGTGTGCCGGTCCTGCGAGGTGCGGGCCGAGTGCTTGGAGTACGCGCTACAGCATGATGAGAGATTTGGGATCTGGGGAGGGTTGTCCGAGCGTGAGCGTCGCCGGATCAAGCGAGAGGCCGGCTGAGAGACCGTAACCGCCGGAAGGCGACGGTTACGTTTTGAGATACGACGACCGACACTGAGCGAACACGGTCACGGCCGAACGGCTAGGGTCTAGGGGGGCCATAGCCGGAGGCCGGGCGAGGGGACGTGAGCTCCGGTCGGTGATCTGGACCTGATTGGGAGAGTGGCAGACCCGGCGCGCTCGGGGTGCCGTATCGTGATCGGCGCAAGCCACACGAGCCCCCAAGGACACCACCTCCGTGCACCCGCCGCGTCAATCCGTCACAGCGATCATCGTCGCCCACGATGGCGCCCGCTGGCTGAGGGAGTCGCTGGAAGGCGTGCTCCGGCAGACGCGCCCCCTCGACAGGCTCGTCGGCGTCGACAACGGCAGCCGCGACGGCAGCGGGAAGCTCCTCGCCGAGGCCCTCGGCGCCAACGGCGTCCTGACCCTGCCTCGCTCGACCGGTTTCGGCGAGGCGGTGGCGGCGGTGCTCGAACGGCTGCCCCGCACGGGTGGCCAAGAGTGGATCTGGCTGATCCACGACGACTGCGCGCCCCACCCGCGGGCGCTCGAAGCGCTCCTGTGGGCCGCCGCCGAGGACGAGAAGGTCGCCATCCTCGGCCCGAAGCTCCGCGACTGGCTCGACCGCCGCATCCTGCTCGAAGTCGGCGTCACGGTCGACCGGTCGGGCCGGCGTGACACCGGCCTGGAGCCCAGGGAGTACGACCAGGGGCAGCACGACGGCGTCCGCAAGGTGCTGTCGGTGTCCACGGCGGGCATGCTGATCCGTCGCGACGTGTGGGAGGAGTTCGGCGGTCTCGACCCCGGCCTGCCCCTCTTCCGCGACGACCTCGACCTGTGCTGGCGGGTCACGGCCGCCGGCTACCACGTGCTGACCGTCACCGACGCGGTCGCCTGGCACGCCGAGGCGGCGACCCGGCGCAGGCGCCGCATGACCGCCAGCACCGACCATCCGCGCAGGCTCGACCGGCGCAACGCCATGTTCGTGATCATGGCGAACCTGCCCTTCCGGTCGCTGCTGTGGTCGCTGGTGCGCAACATCTTCGGCTCGGTGTTCCGCACGCTTCTGCTGCTGCTGGCCAAGCAGCCGGCCAACGCCCTCGACGAGGTCGTCGCGCTCGTCTCCGTGCTGGCCGCCCCCCGCCGTCTCATGAAGGCGCGAAAGGCGAGGAAGCAGGGTAGGAAACAGGGCTATCCCAAGGTGAAGCGGCTGCTCACGCCCTCGGGCATGGCCTACAGACGCCTCGCCGACATGGTCCAGAACTACCTGTCGGGGGCCGGGCCGATCGACTCCGCCGGGCGGCACCACGCGGTGATCTCCGAGCCGTCCAAGGGCGACGAGGGCGACGAGCTGCTGACCGACGCCGGCCTGATGCAGCGCGTCTTCGGCAACCCCGGCGTGCTGCTCTGCCTGGCGCTCGTCGCCGTCACGCTGGCCGCCGAGCGATCCCTGCTCTACGGCGGCCTGCTCGGCGGCGGCGCGCTGGTGCCCGTCGTGGGCGGCGCCTCCGACCTGTGGCAGTTCTACACCTCGGGCTACCACGCCAGCGGGCTCGGCTCCGACGGCTGGGCGCCGCCGTACGTCGCGGTCCTCGCGGCCCTGTCGACGATCTTCCTCGGCAAGACCTGGCTCGCGGTCTCGGTCCTGCTGCTCGGCTGCGTGCCGCTCGCGGGCCTGTCCGCCTACGTCGCCACCCGCTCGATGATCTCCTACCCGCTGGCCCGGGTCTGGCTGGCCGCCTCGTACGCGCTGCTTCCCGTGGCGACAGGAGCCGTCGCGGGCGGGAGGCTCGGCACGGCGGTGGTCTTCGTCCTGCTCCCCGCCTACGCCGCGCTGGCCTCCCGGGTCATCATGGGAGAGCGCCGCGTCGCGCGCCGGGCGGCATGGGCCCTCGGCCTGCTGCTGGCGGTCGGCACGGCGTTCGCGCCCCTGGTCTACGTGCTCGTCGCGGTCCTCGGCGGCCTCGCCGCGGTGTCCTTCGGCGGGGTGCGGCGCGGGGTGGGCCTCTCGCTCGGCATCGCGATGGCCGTGCCGATCGTGTTGCTGTTCCCTTGGCTGGTCCAGATCGCGGGCGACCCCGGGCGCATCCTGCTGGAGGCCGGGCTGCACCGCCCCGAGCTGGCCGACCCCCGGCTCACCGCCGAAGCCCTCCTGCTGCTCAGCCCCGGCGGCCCCGGCGTGCCGCCCGTTTGGGTGACCGGGGGCCTGATCGCCGCCGCGCTGGCGGCCCTGCTGTTCCGGCGGCACCAGATGGTCGTCATCGTCGGATGGGGCGTCACGGTCTTCGGCGTCCTGGTCGCGATCGTGGCCAGCCGCGTCCCCGTGGAGGGCACGCCCGCCTGGCCCGGCGTGCCGCTGGCGTTCGCCGCCACGGGCCTGATCGTGGCGGCGGCGCTGACCGGGCACCGCGTCATCGAGCTCAACCAGGCCGGGGGCCTGCGCAGGGTCGGCGCGGCGTTCATGGTCCTTGTGGCCTGCGCCTCGCCCGTCGCCGTGGCGGGGTTGTGGATCAAGGAAGGCGTGCGGGGGCCGCTCCAGCGCGGCGTGCCCAGCGTGATCACGGACTTCGCCGCCGCGAGCTCCTCCGAGGGCGAGGGCACGGTCGTGCTCCGCTCGGAGGACGGCGGGCGGCTCACCTTCACCGTGCTGCGCGGCCGTACTCCTCTGCTGGGGGAGACCGACCTGCCGGTCTCCGGCGCGATGCGGCAGCGGCTCTCCGACCTGGTCGCGGGCGTGGTCTCCGGGCGCGGAGGCGACGACGCCCTCACGCTGGCCACCTACGGCGTCAGCTTCGTCGCCGTCCCGGCTCCGGTCGATCCCAAGGTGCGGCGCTCGCTCGACGCGGACCCCGCGCTGGTCCGGGTGAACCTCTCGGCGACCGCCGGGCTGTGGCGCATGGTCCAGCCCCTCGGCCGGGCCTACCTCCAGGACCAGACCGGGGCGCGCACGCCCGTCCCGTACACCGAGGCGGCGGGCGGCGGCCTGACGGTCTCGGTCCCCGTGGGGCAGGGCACCCGCACACTGGTGCTGGCCGAGCCCGCCGGCGGGTGGAACGCCACGGCGGGCGGCTCGTCGCTGGCAGGGCGCACCGTCGACGGCTGGGCACAGGGCTTCGACGTGCCCGCCGCCGGTGGCCGCGTCACCGTGGAGTACGGAGCCTTCTGGCACGACGTCTGGCTCTGGGTGCAGGTCGCGCTCGTGGCGCTGGTCCTCGTCCTGGCCTCTCCGGGCGCGCGGAGCGCGGAGGCCGCCGACGAGTACGCCGAGATGCCGGTGGAGCGCGAGACCGAGGGAGTGCTGGTCCGGTGAGGGCGCTGATCGAGAACCGTTTCGCATTCCTCGCCCTGGTCCTGGTCGCCCTGACGGCCCTGTTCGGCGTGGCGTCCGTGACCCGTCCCGGCGTCGCCGCCGTGCCCGCCGTCACCCCGCACAAGGTCGCGGTCGAGACGGTCTCCACCGTCTGCCCCGACCCGGGCGGCGCGCGGGTCAGCACGATCACCCCGCCCGGCGGCAAGGGCGCGGGGCGTACCACGATCTCCGAGGTCAGGGCCGAGACCTCGCCGCTGGCGAGCCTCGACCAGCCCGGCCTGCTGTGGCAGCGCGACCTGCCCGCGAAGTCGGGGCCGCTGGAGGTCGCCGGCGTCGGCGCGATGGCGGCGGGGCTGGAGGCCGCGCAGACCACCCGCAAGGCCGATGGCACGGCGCGCGGGCTGGCCGGGGTGCGGTGCGCCGAGCCCGGCTCCAGCGCGTGGTTCGTCGGCCCTGGCCCGGCCGCCGCCGACGTCGTGCTCTATCTCGCCAACGCGGACGCCGCCCAGGCCGTCCTTGAGGTCATGGTCTACGCCGGCGAGGGTCCCGTGGTCAACGACTCAGGCAACGGCCTCGTGCTCAAGCCTGGGGAGCACCGCGCGGTACGGGTGCGCGACCTCGCGCCCTCACCCCTGGTCATGGCCGTGGAGGTGCGCACCATCAGCGGGCGCGTGGCCGCCTCGGCGCGGGCGGTCCTCGGGAAGGGCAAGGGCACCGACTGGCTCCCCGCCGCCGCCGAGCCCGCGACCAGCGTCGTCGTCCCCGGCATCCCCGGCGGTGGCGGGCTGCGCGAGCTGTACGTCACCGCGCCGGGGGAGGCCGACACGACCGTCCATGTGAAGGCGCTGACGGCCGACGGGTTCTACGCCATGAAGAACCGCGAGTCGCTCGACGTGACCGCCGGGTCCACGGCCTCGCTCGACCTGTCGACCGGCATCGGCGGGCAGCCGTCGGCCCTCGTGCTCACCGCCGACGTCCCGATCGTGGCCGGGGTGATGGCCACGGGCACCGGCACCAAGCAGGACGTCGCGTTCAGCGCGGGAGCGGTGCCGATCGACATCGGCAGCGTGGTCGCCGACAACCGCGCCGGGAAGAAGATCTCCTCCCGGCTGGTCCTCTCGGCGCCCGGCGCCGCAGGGAAGGTGCGCGTGCAGACGCTGCCGCTGAAGGGCGCCGCGCCCCCGCCCGTGGAGGTGGAGATCCCCGCGTCGCGCACGAAGGAGATCAAGCTGGCCCCTCCGGGGGTCCGGGGGGACTTCAGCGTGGTCGTGCTGCCCCTTCCCGGCTCCGGGCCGGTCTACGGCGGGCGGGTCATGGACGAGCGTGCCCCCGACGGGCTGCTCGTCACGACGCAGCCCCTGGCCCTCGCGCGCACCTGGGCGATCGTGCCGAGCATCTCCGAGGCGCCCACCGTGGTGCTGCCCTGACCGCGTGGCCGCGCTCAGTGGCGGTCGTCGTAACCGGGGTCCACGGTCTCGGGCGACAGGCCCAGAAGGTTGGCGACCTGCTCGACCACGACGTCGTGCACGAGCGCGCTCAGAGTGTCGCGATCGCGGGCCCTGGCTTCCAGCGGGCGGCGGTAGACCACGACCACCGCCGGACTGCCGCTCTCGGCGGGCTGGACCCGGCCGAAGGGGATCGGGTCGGACGAGAGCCTGCCCGGCCCGTCGATCAGCTCGTCGGCCGGGGGGACCTCCTCGACGGCGAACTCGACGGAGGAGAGCTGCCCACCCCACTTCGGCTTCAGCCGGTCGACCGCGTCCAGCACGAAATCGTCGAAACGCTCGCTGCGGGAGCGCGCGATGGGCACGTGCGACGGGGCCAGCGGACCGCGCATGCCGCGGCCGTGCCGGTCGCGCCGCCGCGGGCCGTTGGGGCGGGGCTTGCCGCCGGGGGCCGAACTCACACAGCAAGCCTAGATCGTGGTTCTCTGGTCCCGCGCCCCACTCCCTGACGTCCCGTCGAACGGGCTGTCCGCCATGCGGTTTCAGGACCCGCCATACAGCCCGTAAAGGGACGGCAAGTGTCCGAATTGTGGCGACACGCTCGTTAAGAGCTGCCAGGTGGTGGCAATGTGAACGCGGACCGGATACGGTCCCTCCGTGAGCCCCGTCCGCAGCTGTTCCCGTACCGCCTGCAGGCAGCCTGCCGTCTTCACACTCACGTACGTCTACGCCGACTCGACCGCTGTGCTCGGACCGCTGGCGACGTACGTCGAACCACACTGCTATGACCTGTGCGCGGACCACGCGGAGCGGCTGACGGCCCCGCGTGGGTGGGAGGTCGTCCGGCTGCCGTCGGAGGCGGGGCAACCGAGCACCGACGATCTCGAAGCCCTCGCCAACGCCGTGCGCGAGGCGGCCAGGCCCACGCCCTCGACGGGCGAGCCCGTGGGGCAGGGCGTGGAGGTCGGCCGGCGCGGTCACCTGCGGGTCCTGCGGTCCGCCCAGCAGAACCTCGAACGCTGAGGCCGCCGCCGGGTCCCGGCCTCCGCGCCCTCCTCCCCGGAAAGCTCCTCACCGACCTGCCCGGAAAGCTCCTCACCGACCTCCCCGAAAAGCTTCTGGCCAGCCTCCCTGGAAAGCTTCTCACCGGCCTCCCCGGAAAAGATCCCCACCCGCGTCCCGGAAAGATCCCCGCCCACGTCGGCCCCGGACGCTTCCCGATCACCGTGAAAGGCCCGGGAGGAACGCAGTAGGCTCGGTCAGAACAGACGTGACTAGGTGCGGAGCGGCAGTGGGCGACCTCGCCAAGATCTTCAAGGCGTACGACATCCGTGGCGTCGTCCCCGGTGAGCTCGACGAGAAGACCGCCGAGGCCGTGGGCGCCGCCTTCGTCGAGGTCCTCGAAGCCGGCGCCGTGGTCATGGCACACGACATGCGCGCGTCCTCCGGCCCCCTCGCCGTGGCCTTCGCCCGAGGGGCGACAGGCAGGGGCGCCGACGTGGTCGACACCGGGCTCGGCTCGACCGATCTGCTCTACTACGCCAGCGGCAGCCTGGGGCTACCCGGCGTGATGTTTACGGCCAGCCACAATCCCGCCCGCTACAACGGGATGAAGCTGTGCCGCGCGGGCGCCGTCCCCGTCGGGGCCGACACGGGCCTGGTGCGGATCCGCGACCGCGCCGCCGAGCTGCTCGCCTCGGGCGTCCAGAGCACCGGCGGGCGCACGGGCACGGTCACCGAGCGCGACCTGCTCGACGGGTATGCCGCCCATCTGCGCGGCCTGGTCGGCCTTTCCGGCATCAGGCCCCTCAAGGTCGTCGTGGACGCCGGCAACGGCATGGGCGGGCACACCGTCCCCACGGTGTTCGAGGGTCTCCCGCTGGAGGTGACCCCGCTGTTCTTCGAGCTCGACGGCACCTTCCCCAACCACGAGGCCAACCCGATCGAGCCCGGCAACCTCCGCGACCTGCAGAAGGCCGTGCTCGACAAGGGCGCCGACCTCGGCCTGGCCTTCGACGGCGACGCCGACCGCTGCTGGGTCGTCGACGAGCGCGGTGAGTCGGTCTCGCCCTCGACGATCACCGCGCTGGTGGCCGTGCGCGAGCTGGCCAAGCATCCCGGGGCCACGGTGATCCACAATCTGATCACCTCGAAGGCGGTGCCCGAGATCATCGCCGAGAACGGCGGCGTCCCGGTGCGCACCCGCGTGGGGCACTCCTACATCAAGGCCGAGATGGCCCGCACCGGAGCCGTCTTCGGCGGCGAGCACTCCGCCCACTACTATTTCCGCGACTTCTGGTTCGCCGATTCCGGCATGCTCGCGGCGCTGCACGTGCTGGCCGCCCTCGGCGAGCAAGATCGCCCGCTGTCCGACCTGCTCGCGCGCTACTCCCGGTACGCCGCGTCCGGTGAGGTCAACAGCACCGTCGCCGACCAGGCGGCCGCGCTGGCGCGGGTCCGCGCGCGGTACGCCGGCCGTGAGGGGGTGACCGTGGACGAGCTCGACGGTCTCACCGTGTCGGGGTCCGGCTGGTGGTTCAATCTTCGTCCGTCCAACACAGAGCCGCTCCTTCGGTTGAATGCCGAGGCGGCCGACGAGAAGCTAATGGCGGCGACCCGAGACGAGGTCCTCGCCGTCGTGAGGAGTTGACGTGAAGATCGACGATTGGTTGCTCGACATCCTGGCCTGCCCGGCCTGCAAGTCACCGCTCAACGCTGTCACCCAGAGCGATGAGCTGGCGTGCAGTTCCGAGACGTGCGGGCTGGTCTACCCCGTTCGAGACGACATCCCGGTGCTGCTGGTCGACGAGGCTCGCAAGGCGTGAGCTCGTTCGAGCCCGAGCGGCTGGATGACGCGGCGCTCCTGACCGAGGGCGACCCCGCGGGCATGCTGCCCGCGGTGGCGTCCTCCGGCGCGCAGGTCCGCACCTCGCACCGGGGCGCGCTGGAGGCGGGCGTCTCCCGGATGTCCGTGGGCGACCGTCCCCGGGCGGTCGTGATCGCGGGGGTGGGCGGTTCCGCCATCGCCGGCGACATGCTCGCCGCCGTGTGCGGAGGCGGGGTCCCGATCCCGATCGTGACCGTGCGCTCCTACCGGCTGCCGGGCTGGGTGGGCGCCGCCGACCTGGTCATCGCCGTGTCCAGTTCGGGCACCACCGAGGAGACCAGGACCCTGGCGCTTGAGGCGGTGCGCCGGGGGTGCCGGCTGATCACCGTCGGACGCGCGGGGTCGCCGCTGGCGGCGATCGCCGAGCAGGCGTCCGCGCCGCACCTGCCGGTGGTGCCGGTCCAGGGGGCGGTCCGGCTGCCCCGGGCGAACCTCTGGGGGCTGACCATGCCCCTGGTCGCCGTGGCGTCGGCGCTCGGGCTGGCCGACGTGAACGCCGACGCGGTCGAGGCCACGGCCAAGCGCCTGGAGGACATCGCGCACCGCTGCCGGCCGTCGAGCGAGTCGTTCATCAACCCCGGCAAGACGCTGGCGCTGGAGATCGCCGACACGATCCCGATGGTCTGGGGGTCCTCGCCGGTGGCGACGGCGGCCGCGTACCGGCTGGCGACCCAGCTCAACGAGAACGCCAAGTACCCCGCCATCTGGGGCGAGATCCCCGAGGCCGATCACAACCAGGTGGTGGCCTTCGACGGGCCGCTGGCCCAGCGCGACATCTTCGGCGACGAGCCCTCCCTGGCCCTGCGGCTGATCGTGCTGCGCGACCTGGAGGAGCATCCCCAGGTGAGCAAGCGGCGCGCGATGTCGGTGCGCCTGGCGCAAGACCGCGGGGTGCCGGTCACCGAGATCACCGCCGAGGGGGCGCACCCGCTGGAGAGGCTGGCCTCGCTGGTGGGTCTCGTCGATTACGCGAGCGTCTACCTGGCACTGGGGTTCGGCATCGATCCGACTCCCGTGAGCGCCATCGCGGAACTTAAGGCAAGACTTTCCCAATAAGATCTCGTTGACCGCTTTACGGTGGGGTCAGAGAACGGCGTTACAGATGGGTGGAGACTGCGGGTGAGCGCGGGCGGCGGTACCAAGGCGATCATGGCGGCGCTGGGGGCGAACCTGGCGATCGCGGTGGCGAAGTTCGTGGCGTTCGTCTTCACGGGGTCGTCGTCGATGCTCGCCGAGTCGGTTCACTCGGTCGCCGACTCCGGGAACCAGGCGCTGCTGCTGCTCGGCGACAAGCGGTCGAAGAAGCGCGAGAACCGCAAGCACCCCTTCGGGTACGGCCGCGAGCGCTACTTCTACGCGTTCGTGGTCGCGGTCGTGCTGTTCACGATCGGCGCGGTCTTCTCCCTCTACGAGGGCATCGAGAAGATCGCGAATCCCCACCACGTGGAGTCCCCGATCTGGGCCTTCGGCGTCCTGATCTTCGCGATCGTCGCCGAGGGGTTCTCATTCCGAACCGCGATCATCGAGTCCAACACGGTCAGGGGCGAGGTCTCCTGGTTCAACTTCATCCGCAGGGCCAAGGCTCCCGAGCTGCCGGTCGTGCTCCTGGAGGACTTCGGAGCCCTGCTGGGCCTGCTGTTCGCGCTCTTCGGCGTGACGATGTCCGTGGTCACGGGCAACGGCGTCTGGGACGGCGTCGGCACCCTCATGATCGGCATCCTGCTGGCGATCATCGCGGTGATCCTCGCGATCGAGACCAAGTCCCTGCTCATCGGTGAGAGCGCCGTCCCGGAGATCGAGGAGAAGATCTGCGAGGCGCTGGAGGGGGCCCCCGAGGTGAGCAGGGTCATCCACCTGCGCACCCTGCACCTCGGCCCCGAGGAGCTCCTGGTCGCCGCGAAGATCGCCGTGGAGCACGGCGACACGGCCTCCGACATCGCCAAGGGCATCGACGAGGCCGAGCGGCGCATCCGCGAGGCCGTGCCGATCGCCCGGGTCATCTACCTGGAGCCCGACCTCTACCGTGCCGGCCAGGCGACCGCCTCGCCGAACGGGGCGGGCGACGCCCGCTCCTGAGCGGGACACCCGCTCCTGCGCAGGGTGGCGCTCCGCCGCGGTCAGCGGTCGCGGCGGAGCAGGCGCAGGGCCTTCTCCTTCTCGAAGTCGAGCGCGCGGCGCGGGGCGTGGATGCGGCCGATGCGCAGCCCGAGGTCGCGCACGGCCTGGGCGACGGCGGGCTCGCTGAGGACGCGCATGCCGAACGCCAGCTCGGCGGGCGACACGTCGAACCGTCGCTCCAGCTCCATGGCCTGGGTGACCGCCGCGAGCTCCTCGGGACCGAACCGCCGGTGGGAGCCGCGCTCTCGCGTCGGGGGCAGCAGGCCGAGGGCCTCCCGGTAGCGCAGCATCCGGGGGGACAACCCCAGCCGCTTGGCCGCCTCAGTGATGCGCATGGACCCGAATCTTACATTCTTTTGTCAGGTTCGCAGATCTGGGGATGCGTTGGGGTGCGCGTGCCTCTTAAACTCGCAGAGACGCACTGACCGGGTTGAGGGGAACACACTATGGACTTCAAGGTCGCCGACCTTGCGCTCGCTGATTTCGGCCGCAGGGAGATCCAGCTCGCCGAGCATGAGATGCCGGGCCTGATGGCCATCCGCCGCGAGTACGCCGAGGCGCGCCCGCTGAGCGGAGCCAAGATCATGGGCTCGCTCCACATGACCATCCAGACCGCCGTGCTCATCGAGACGCTGGTGGCGCTCGGCGCCGACGTCCGCTGGGTGAGCTGCAACATCTTCTCCACCCAGGACCACGCCGCCGCGGCGGTCGTCGTCGGCGCCGATGGCACGGCCGACGACCCCAAGGGTGTGCCGGTGTTCGCCTGGAAGGGTGAGACGCTGGAGGAGTACTGGTGGTGCACCGAGCAGGCGCTCGCGTGGCCCGGCGGTGGCGGCCCCAACATGATCCTCGACGACGGCGGCGACGCCACCCTGCTCGTCCACAAGGGCGCCGAGTACGAGAAGGCCGGGGCCGTGCCCTCGCCCTCCGAGAGCGACCCCGAGGAGTGGAAGATCATCCTCGACCTCCTCCGCCGCACGGTGTCCTCCGAGGGCCGGTGGACCGCCGTGGCCAAGGAGATCAAGGGCGTCACCGAGGAGACCACGACCGGCGTCCACCGCCTGTACGAGATGTTCAAGGCCGGCTCGCTGCTCTTCCCGGCCATCAACGTCAACGACTCGGTGACCAAGTCGAAGTTCGACAACAAGTACGGCTGCCGCCACAGCGTGATCGACGGCCTCAACCGCGCCACCGACGTCCTCATCGGCGGCAAGGTCGCCGTGGTCGCCGGGTACGGCGACGTGGGCAAGGGCTGTGCCGACGCGCTGCGCGGCCAGGGCGCCCGCGTGATCGTCACCGAGATCGACCCGATCTGCGCGCTCCAGGCGGCCATGGACGGCTTCCAGGTCACCACGCTCGACGACGTCGTCGGCATCGCGGACATCTTCGTGACCACGACCGGCAACTTCGACATCATCACGGCCGACCACATGAGCCGTATGAAGCACAACGCGATCGTCTCCAACATCGGCCACTTCGACAACGAGATCGACATGGCCGGCCTGGCGAAGCTGCCCGGCATCGTGAAGACCGAGGTCAAGCCGCAGGTCCACACCTGGACCTTCGCCGACGGCCACTCGATCATCGTGCTGGCCGAGGGCCGCCTGATGAACCTCGGCTGCGCCACCGGCCACCCCAGCTTCGTGATGTCCAACTCCTTCACGAACCAGGTGATCGCGCAGATCGAGCTGTTCACCAAGACCGACGAGTACCCCATCGGCGTCTACGTGCTCCCCAAGCACCTCGACGAGAAGGTCGCGCGGCTCCACCTCGACGCGCTGGGCGTCAAGCTGACCCAGCTCACCAAGGCGCAGGCCGAGTACATCGGCGTCGACGTCGAGGGCCCGTACAAGCCCGACCACTACCGCTACTGATCGACCGGCCTTCGGGCCAGGTGAGGTCCCCGCGCGAGGTCGCGCGGGGACCTTTCGCCACACAGGGGGACAGGGGAAACTGTGGATTCCGCGGACGCGTCGCTCGCCGAGGTGGGCGAGCGGCGGATCGACTGGGCGCTTCGCTCCATGCCCGTGCTGCGGGCGATCGGGGAGCGGTTCGACGCCGCGCGTCCGCTCGAAGGCCTGAAGATCGCCGCGTGCCTCCACGTGACCGCGGAGACGGCGGTGTTCGTCGGCGCGCTCAAGGCCGGCGGGGCCGAGATCGCCCTGGCCGCGTCCAACCCCCTGTCCACGCAGAACGACGTGGCGGTGGCGCTGCGCGCGTACGACATGGCGGTGTACGCCCGTGCGGGCGTCGACCGTGACACCTACTACCGGCACATCCACCAGGCTCTCGACATCGGGCCGGACATCGTGCTCGACGACGGCTGCGACCTGGTCAACACGCTGCACACCGAGCGTGTCGAGCTGCTCGACGGGGTGACCGGCGGGTGCGAGGAGACCACGACGGGCATCATCCGGCTGCGCCAGATGGCGGCCGAGCACGCCCTGCGGTTTCCGGTCGTCGCGGTCAACGACACCCGCACCAAGCGGATGTTCGACAACAGGTACGGCACCGGCCAGTCCACGTTCGACGGCATCATGCGGGCGACCAACACGCTGCTCGCGGGCCGCACGATCGTGGTCGCCGGGTTCGGCTTCTGCGGGCGTGGCGTGGCCGAACGGGCGCGGGGGCAGGGCGCCCGGGTCATCGTGACCGAGATCGACCCGGTCAAGGCGCTGGACGCCAGTATGCAGGGCTACGAGGTGCTGCCGATGGCCGAGGCGGCGCGCGCGGGCGACCTGTTCATCACCGTCACCGGCAACCGCGACGTCATCAGGGGCGAGCACCTCGCCGAGATGAAGGACGGCGCCATGCTCGCCAACGCCGGCCACTTCGACGTCGAGATCGACGTGCGCGCCCTGGAGGGCATGGCGCAGGAGGTACACCTCGGGGTGCGGCCCCACACCGACGAGTACGTCCTCCCGGACGGGCGGCGGCTGCTGCTGCTCGCGGAGGGCCGCCTGGTCAACCTGACCGCCGCCGAGGGGCACCCCGCGGCCGTCATGGACATGTCGTTCTCCGCCCAGGCGCTGGCGGTCGCGTGGCTGGCCGAGGAGCGCGTACGGCTCGCGCCCGGCGTGTACGACGTGCCCGCGGAGATCGACGCGGAGGTCGCGCGGCTGAAGCTCGCGGCGGCGGGCATCGACATCGACGTGCTCACCGCTCTCCAGAGCGACTACCTGCGATCGTGGCGCTTCGGCTCCTGACGCCCGTTGTTCACTCCGCCCTGACCGTCTCACGATCATCGGCGCAGGCCAGGACCGTGCCCCCGGCCCGCAGGACGGTTGTGTCGCGATTCGCTGACATTTCATCATCGAATCGGCATCACTTGCGGGTCGCGCCTCGCCAACGGTTGGGTAACCACCCTCGACAGGCACCCCTCCGGGATGGGTTCCTTCATTCAGAGCAATCTTCGACCTCACCGACCTCTGGCTGGACCCGCCGACCCATGAGCCTTCTCCAAGTGAAAGACCTCACGGTCGGGTTCCCGACCGCGGGCGGCCTGGTCCAGGCCGTCCGCGGCCTGTCGTTCAGCGTCGAGCCGGGCCGGACGCTGGCGATCGTCGGGGAGTCGGGGAGCGGCAAGACGGTCGGCACGCAGGCCATCCTCGGGCTGCTTCCCGAGGCCGACATCTCGGGGAGCGCGGTCTTCGAGGGCGTGGACCTTCTCGCGCTCGGCGAGGAACGGCTCCGGCAGATCCGAGGCGCCGAGATAAGCGTGATATTTCAGGATCCGCTGACCAGCCTGCATCCGCTGTACAAGGTGGGCAGGCAGATCGCGGAGCTGATCCGCGCCCACGACTCCGGGGTGAGCCGCGCCCAGGCCAGGCGGCGCGCCGTGGAACTGCTGGGCCTGGTCGGCATCCCCCGGCCGGACCGCAGGGTGGACGACTACCCGCACCAGTTCTCGGGCGGCATGCGGCAGCGGGCGGTGATCGCGATGGCGCTCGCGCTCAACCCCAAGCTCGTGGTCGCCGACGAGCCCACCACGGCGCTCGACGCGACCGTCCAGGCGCAGATCCTGGACCTGATCACCCGCCTCCAGCGGGAGTTCGCCATCGCGCTGCTGCTGATCACGCACGACCTCGGGGTGGTCGCCGGGATGGCCGACGAGGTCGTGGTGATGTACGCCGGGGTCCCGGTGGAGCGGGCCGACCGGCGCACGATCTACTACCGGCCACATCACCCCTACACAAAGGGTCTGCTGGAGTCGATCCCCGGCAGCACGGGCACGCGGGAGGGAAGGCTCCGGCCCATCTCCGGCCGGCCCCCCAGCATGATCGCGATGCCGTCGGGATGCGCGTTCCACCCGCGCTGCCCCTACGCCATGCCGGTATGCGCGGCCGAGCGCCCGCCCCTCGCGCGGGTCACCGGCGACGGCGACCACGCCTCGGCCTGCTGGCTTCCCCACCAGGCCATCGGCCTCGGCGAGGAGGCGGAGGCCGTACGGCTGCGCGCCTCGGGGACCGGGCCCCGGTGAACGCGGATCCCGCGAACGAAGCCGAGCGAACGCGGATCCCGCGAACGGAGGACCGGTGAACCTTCTGGAGGTGGACCGCCTGGTCAAGCACTTCCCGATCCGTGAGGGCACCGTGTTCCGCCGTACGGTCGGGCAGGTGCGGGCCGTCGACGGGGTCAGCCTGACGCTGGCGCCCGGCGAGACCCTGGGGCTGGTGGGCGAGACCGGCTCCGGCAAGTCCACGCTGGCCCGCTGCATCGCGGGGCTGCACCCCGTGAGCTCCGGCACCGTCACCTTCGACGGTCAGGACATCACCAACCTGTCGCGAAGTGCGATGCGGCCCTTTCGCAGGGACATCCAGGTGATGTTCCAGGACCCGTACGGCTCGCTGAACCCCCGCAGGCGGGCCGGCTCGATCATCGCCGACCCCCTGGTCATCCACGGCGTCGGCACCCCCGAGGAGCGGCGGCGCACGGTGGCGGAGCTGATGGAACGCGTCGGGCTCAACCCGGAGCATCACGACCGATTCCCCGCGGAGTTCTCCGGCGGCCAGCGGCAGCGCATCGGCGTGGCCCGTGCCCTCGCGCTGCGGCCCCGGCTGATCATCTGTGACGAGCCGGTGTCGGCGCTCGACGTGTCGATCCAGGCCCAGATCCTCAACCTGCTCATGGACCTCCAGGACGACTACGGGCTGACGTACCTCTTCATCGCGCAGGACCTGTCGGTGGTGCGGCACGTCAGCGACCGCATCGCGGTGATGTACCTCGGCCGGTTGGCTGAGCTGGCCGAGGCCGACGAGCTGTACGATCACCCCCGCCATCCGTACTCCGACGCCCTCCTGTCGGCCACGGCCGTCGCCGACCCGGACGTCGCCGACCGGCGCGAGCGCGTCATCCTCACGGGCGACGTCCCCTCGCCGATCGACCCGCCGTCGGGCTGCCGGTTCCACCCGCGCTGCCCGAGGGCCCAGGAGATCTGCGCGACCGAGCAGCCCGCGCTGGAGGGGACCGTACCGGAGGGGACCGTACCGGAGGGGACCATGGCGGCAGGGGCCCCGCACCTGACGGCCTGCCACTTCCCGATCGGACAGCCCGCGGACGGGGGGACGAGGTGACGCTCAACCGAGATACGCCCGGGTGCTGCCGGCCTGAGTGGTGGGTATGGCCGGTGCGACCTCTCCCTCACGCACCGGGCCATACCCGTTCCCACGTAGCGGGCTAATGCCCCAGTAGCCCGCTGGAACATCCCGTGCCCGTGGTTGCCCTATGTATGCGTCGGCTTTGCGAAAAATCTACGCCGGAGGGATGAAACCACCGGGCGTCGGCCGCGATTCCCCTGCTGGGGACGGCCGGACGCGGGTCGGCGGAACGTACGAGAAGGCCGGCGGCGGAGCGAGCGCGGCGGGGGGTCCGACGGGAGGGGCGGGGGGTCCGACGGGAGGGGCGGGGGGTCCGACGGGAGGGGCGGGGGGTCCGACGGGAGGGGCGGGGGGTCCGAGGGGAGGGGCGGCGAGGCCGTACGGCGAGGAGTTCTGCCGCATCTGGCGCGCCAGCCGCAACTCCGTGCGGCGGCGGCGCTCGGCGAGCACCGCGGCCAGGTACGCGTAGGGAGGCGCGGTGGGAGGGGGAGGCGGCGAGACGAAGGACGCGAACTGGGCGGCGATCCGCGTCCCCATGTCGTGCCGGACGGCCGGCGAGAGCTGGTGCCAGCGCGAGAGGTACTGCCTCGCGGTGGCCGCGAGGTCCTCGGGCAGGCGGGAGAGCTCCAGCGTGCCGGCCCAGCGGGCGAGCGGCGCGGGCATCTCGGGCGGCGGGGCCTGGCGAGGGGACCGCTCGGAGATCACGATGGTCCCCGAGAAGACGTCGCCGAGCCGCTTGCCCTGCGGGGAGATCAGCGAGCTGATCAGCGCCGGGGCGCCGAAGAACATCCAGAACTCCAGGAGCCCGGACAGGCCGCGGAACAGCGCCTGCCGGAAACGCTCGGGACCGCCGTCGTCGCTGACGACCCGCAGGCCCATGGCGATCTTGCCGAGGCTCCTGCCCCGGCTGAGCGTCTCGAAGATGACCGGATATCCCACGATGACCAGCGCGCTCAGCAGGATCGAGAGCGCCACCGCGACCGCCTCCTCGGCGACCCACGACAGCATGCCCATCAGCAGGCTCAGCCCGAAAACGGCCATGAGCTGGAGCGCCATGTCGATCAACAGCGCCAGTGCCCGGCTCGGCAACTGGGCCACCCGTACCTCTACGACCACGGCCTCGCCGGTCACGACATCTGCCACGTCCCCCACCCTATCCATCGGCCCAATAGGCTCTCGTGCGTGGACATCGACGCGTTTGTCTCCGCGCACAAGCCGACGTGGGACCGGCTGGAGGCCCTGGTGCGGCGCCGGGGCTCGCTGAGCGGGCCCGAGGTGGACGAGCTGGTCGACCTCTACCAGCGCGTCGCCACGCACCTGTCCATCGTCAGGACGGGCTCCGACCGGCTCCTGGTGGGGCGGCTCTCGGCGCTCGTCGCGCGGGCGCGGTCGGCGGTCACGGGGGCGCACACGCCGGCCTGGCGGGAGTTCGTCCGCTTCTTCACCGTCTCCTTCCCGGTGGTCGCCTACCGCGCGCGGTGGTGGTGGGCCATCACCTCGGCGGTGTTCCTGCTGGTCTCCCTGGCGGTCGGCCTGTGGGTCGCGCGAAACCCCGACGTCCAGGCCGCCATCGCCGGGCCTGAGCAGATCAAGCAACTCGTCGAGCACGACTTCGCCGACTACTACTCCGAGCATCCGGCGGGGGCGTTCGCCGGGCAGGTGTGGATCAACAACGCCTGGGTCTCGAT
This sequence comes from Sphaerisporangium sp. NPDC049003, assembly GCF_043197795.1. NCBI lineage: Bacteria > Bacillati > Actinomycetota > Actinomycetes > Streptosporangiales > Streptosporangiaceae > Sphaerisporangium > Sphaerisporangium sp. NPDC049003. The sequence continues at coordinate 143,278 of NZ_JBICTU010000007.1, read as the reverse complement.
GCAGGTGATCGCCACGTCCGTGCTGCTCGGCATCCCGATCCCGTACATCCTCTGGCAGAACGCCGCGAACGTCGGCGTCTCCGCCGGGCTGATGGCCTCCCGCGACCGGCTGGACGTCTTCTTCGGCCTGATCACCCCGCATGGCCTGCTGGAGCTGACGGCCGTCTTCCTCGCCGCCGCCGTCGGCATGCGCCTCGGCTGGACGGCCGTCGACCCGGGGCCGAGGAAGCGTACGGAGGCGCTGGCCGAGCAGGGGCGGGCCGTGGTCGCCGTCGCGCTCGGCCTGGTCGTGGTCCTGCTGGTGTCGGGGCTGATCGAGGCGATGGTGACCCCCTCATCCCTGCCCACGTGGGCGCGCGTCGGCATCGGGGTGGCAGCCGAGGCCGCGTTCCTGGCGTACGTCGTGTTCTTCGGCCGCCGAGCCCTGCGGGCCGGCGAGACCGGCGACCTCGAACGCGCTCCCGACGTCGCCCCGTCTACAGGGCCTTGAGGAACCTCGCGGCGATCGGCGCCGCCACGCCGCCGCCCGTGCCGCCGTTCTGGACGAGGACCGCGAACGCCAGGTCGCCCCGGTAGCCGATGAACCACGCGTGCGACCTGGCCCCGGCGACCTCGGCGGTGCCGGTCTTGCCGGCGGTGCCCGAGGGGAGGCCGGCCTGCGCGGCGGTGCCCCTGGTGACGACGGCGCCCATCATCGCGCGCAGACCGGAGACCACGCCGCCGTCCAGGGGCACCTGGGCCGGCGCGTCGGCGGGGGGCGTGTCCGTCATGATGGCGGGCTTCCAGACACCGCTCGCGACGGCGGCGGCCACCTCGGCCATGCAGAGCGGGCTGGCCTGCACCGAGTTCTGGCCGATGGCGTCGGAGCCCAGCTCGTTGAAGTCCTTGTACGGCCGGATCCGGCAGAAGCTCAGGCCGGGCTTCTCGCGGAACCCGAAGCGGTCGGCGGCCTCGGCGCGCAGCCGGTCGTCACGTAGCCGCTCGTAGGTCTGCCGCACGAACGTGGTGTTGCAGGACAGGGCGAACGCCGTGGTGAGGGTCACGGCGCCGTGGTCGGCGCCCCCGTCGTTGGTGAAGGTCCTGGCGTTCGGGATGGTGTAGCTCCCCGGGCACGCCACCGGTGACTCCGGGGTCAGCCCGGTGCCGAACAGGGCGGCGGAGGTCACCACCTTGAACGCCGAACCCGGCGGGTACAGGCCGTTGAACGCCCGCCTGCCGCCCAGCGTGTCGGCCACAGCGCGCACCTGACCGGACCGGGCGTCCACGGCCACGATCGCCGAGGGCTGCCCGACGCCGTCCAGCGCGCGGGCCGCCGCGGCCTGGACCTTCTGGGAGATCGTGCTCCGCGTTCCCGACTGCGGCGGGGTGGGGGTGGCCAGGAGCACCCGGCCCGAGGGCGCCTCCTCCAGCTTCAGGGTGACCACCGTCGCGTCCAGCCCGGTGACGTAGTCGCCCGCCCTGCTGTCGGGCGGGAACGGCAGGCCCTCGCGGGTGAGCGTGGAGGGCCTTTTGACCTGGGCCTCCTTGAGTCGCAGGCTCCCGCCGTCCTTGAGGGAGGGATGCAGCGTCTCGGGGGCCCAGAGCACCCTCCAGGCCCCGTCCCTGGACGCCAGGCGCAGCACCGAGGAGAACGGCCACCGGCCCAGCCCGGTCACCTCCCGGACCCCCTGGAAGGGCATCTCGGCCGCCTCCCCGCCCTGGCGGCGCAGAGCGCCCGGACTGAGCGACAGCGACGCGATCCGCAAATCGGCGCTGAACCGCCGGTGCCGGTCCGCGAAGTCGGCCGGAGGGTTGTCCACCAGCCCGGCCATGGTGGTGAAGTCACCGGCCTGCCAGGCGGTGAAATACCGTGTCGCGACCACCTCGGGACCGTCCTGCGCGGCCGTCTGTGACGCGGCCGGCGGCGGCGCCTGCCCCGTCGGGGCCACCTGCGCCGACGGGTCCACCGGCGGCGGCGTCTCGGCAGGCAGGAGGGTCGGCGCGGGCGCCGGGGCCGCAGGCGGACCCCCGGCCGACCGTACGGGCGCGGAGGACCGCCGCGCCCGCGGCGAGGCGTCCACGGGCTCCGGCCCGGTCAGCAGCGCGTACACGCCGAAAGCGATCATCACCACCACCACGGCGATCATCACGAGGGGCCACCGCTCACGCATGCTGTTGACACCCCCCCCGGTTTCCACATGTGCATACCAGCGCAAAGATCGTAAGCGCCCCAGCAACCGCACACCAGGCTTTTATCTGTTAACGGCGATCGCGCCCGGCCTGACGCACCGATTGAACTCGGGCCGGAACTCACAGCCGGGGGACCATTCAGTCCATGTCAGTACGCTCCGCATCCGGACGGTGACGGAATTCGTTCAAAGGCATGCGAGAGGGCTGGTCGTACAGTGAAGATATGACCGTGTTGACCGTGGAGATCGATCCGAAGACGGAGAAAATCCTCTCCGAGCTGACTGCCGACGGCAGGTCCACGACCGAGGTGATCCGTGAGGCGATCCACATCGCTGGACGGCTCCGCTGGGTGGAGCAAGCTCGTGCCGACGCGGAGAGACTGGCGAACGACCCCGATGACATCGCGGAGATCCGTGCCATCCATCGTGACCTGGGCGATTCCGATGCGTGGTGACGTCTACCGCTTGCGCGCTCCACGGGATGCGGTCGGTCATGAGCAGCAGGGAAAAAGGTTCGCGGTTCTCCTGCAGGCCGATTTCCTCTCCATGTTGTCCACCCTGATCGTCGCTCCGACTTCGGCGAGTGCGGCTCCCGCTGTCTTCCGTCCCGAGATCGAGCTGAACGGCAAGGCCACCCGAGTGCTGATTGACCAGCTCAAGGCCGTGGATGTGTCCCGGCTGGGTGATTTCGCGGGGCGCCTCTCACCATACGAGCTTGATGAGGTGGATGGAGTCCTTCTCAAGGTCTTCAGCCTGCGCCGATGAGAGCCGGCGCGGCGCGGTCCGGCTTTGGCCACCTGGCTTGCGGGAGTGCTCGTGACGCTAGAGGCGGCCTTGGGCCTTGAGGGCTAGGTAGGTGTCGGCGAGGGCGGGGGCGAGGTCGTCGGGGGTGGCGTCGACCACTTCGCATCCGTGGCGGCGGAGCCGGGCGGTGAGCCGTGCGCGCTCGCCGCGCAGGTGCTCGGCGGCCGCCGCGTCGTAGACCCGCTCCGCCGTGCCACGGCCCGCCGCCATCTCGGCGACGCGCGGATCGGCGGCGGCGGCGACCAGCACGACATGGCGCGAGGCCAGCTGCGGGAGCACAGGGAGCAGGCCCTCCTCCATGGCGGCCGGGTTCAGGTCGGTGAGCAGCACGACCAGGCACCGCCGCTTGGCCCGCGCGAGGACGGCCGCGACCATGCTCGCCGAGTCCGCCTCGACGAGCTCGGCCTCGATGGGCGCCATCACGTTGACCAGCGCCGACAGCGAGTCGGTACGGGAGGCACCGGACATCCACGCCCGTACGGCACGGTCGTGGGCGAGGAAGTCGACCCGGTCGCCTGCGCGGGTCGCGAGGGCGGCCAGCAGCAGGGCGGCGTCCATCGACCAGTCGAGACGCGGCCACCCGGCCGTGCCGGCGTCCATGCCGCCGCCAGGGCCGTTCGGCCGGGAGAGCGAGGTGTCGCCGCGGGGTCCGGCCGCTGCGGGGATGGGGGAGGTGCCGATCCGGCCGGCCGAGGTGCGGCCGGTGTCGAGGACGATCAGGACGCGGCGGTCGCGTTCGGGGCGCCAGGTCCTGACGACCACGTCCGAGCGGCGAGCCGTGGCACGCCAGTCGATCGAGCGCACGTCGTCGCCCACGACGTACTCGCGCAGCGAGTCGAACTCCGTGCCCTGGCCGCGCACCAGCGCGGGATGCTGTCCCTCCAGCTCGCGGAGCCTGGACAGCTTCGCGGGCAGGTGCTTGCGGCTGAGGAACGGCGGCAGCACCCGCACGGTCCAGGGCACGTGGTGCGACCCTTGACGGGCGGCCACGCCGAGGGGGCCGAGCGACCGTACCGTGATCGTGACGGCCTCGCGGTCGCCGCGCCGCGACGGCGTCAGCGTCGTGACGAGACGGCGGCGCTCACCGCCCGGGACGTCGAGGCGCAGATGGCGCGGGCTCGGCCCCGCCGACGGCGGCCAGGCGTCCCGGAGCGTGCCCCGTACACGCCGGCGCCCGGGGTTCTCGACGATCAGCTCCACCGCGACCGACTCGCCCAGCCGTACGAGGTGCTCGCCGCCGCGCCGGAAGCGCAGCGGGCGCACGCCCCCGGCGAACAGCAGGTCGATCACGATGAGCGCGCCCAGCGACAGCAGCAGGCCGAGCACGGCGTAGGCGGGCCGCGGCGCGAACAGCACGCCGATGGCGCCCAGCGCCGCGATCAGCCCCGCGCGGCCGGTCAGCGCCATCAGCGGGGGACCGGGACCGACGCGAGCACCCCGTCGAGCAGCCCGTCCGGTGTCGCACCCTCCAGTTCGGCTTCGGGACGGAGCTGGACGCGGTGCCGCAGGGCGGGCTTGGCCAGGGCCTTCACGTCGTCGGGGGTGACATAGGAGCGGCCGGACAGCCAGGCCCAGGCGCGGGCCGCCCCCAGCAGCGCGGTCGCGCCACGCGGCGACACGCCGAGTTGCAGGGACGGGGAAAGGCGGGTCGCGCGGGCCAGGTCCACGATGTACCCGAGCACCTCGGGGGCCACGTGGACCTTGGCGACCTCGGCCCGCGCCGCGGCGAGGTCGGCGGCCGTCGCCACCTGCTTGACGTGCGACAGGTCCTTCGGGTCGAACCCGTGCGCGTGGCGGTCGAGCACCGCGATCTCGTGGTCGCGCGGCGGCAGCGGCACGGTCAGCTTCAGCAGGAACCGGTCGAGCTGTGCCTCCGGCAACTGGTAGGTGCCTTCGTACTCGATCGGGTTCTGCGTGGCGACCACCACGAACGGGTCGGGCAGCTTCACCGGCGAGCCGTCGACGCTGACCTGCCGCTCCTCCATGGCCTCCAGCAGCGCGGCCTGGGTCTTCGGAGGCGTGCGGTTGATCTCGTCGGCGAGCAGCAGGTTGGTGAAGATCGGGCCCTCGCGGAAGGCGAACTCCGCCGTCTTGGCGTCGTACACCAGCGAGCCCGTCACGTCACCCGGCATCAGGTCGGGCGTGAACTGCACCCGCTTGAAGTCGAGGGAGAGGGTGGCGGACAGCGTGCGCACGAGCAGCGTCTTGGCGACGCCGGGGACGCCCTCAAGCAGCACGTGCCCCTTGCACAGCAGGGCGATCACCAGACCGGTGACCACGGCGTCCTGCCCCACGACCGCCTTGCCCACCTCGGCGCGCAGCGCCCCGAGCGCGTCCCTCGCCAGGTCGCCGGGGAAGGAGCCGGACGGCTCGTGGGCCGAGGGTGGCGGGGCGTCCGCGGGCGGCGGGGCGTCTGCGGGGGCCACGGCCGTCCCAGAAGGTCTGAAGGCCGGGCCGGGAGGCCGGAAAGGCTCGGAAGGGCCCAGAGACCCCGCAGGGCCTTGGCCTTCGGGAGGCGTCTGGGGCCAGGGGTGACCGGGCGATCCGCTCAACGGGCCTCCGGGCGGAGGTGTGGTCACGGCTCTCGTACCTGCCTTTCCAAGGTGTCGAGGTGGCCGGCCAGGGCCACGAGCCCGGCGTCATCGGCCGGTATCGGGCCGTACATGACCGAACGCACCCAAACCGCATCCTGCCCGGTCCGCAGAGCAGTCGCGGCGATGATCTCGTTGGGGGTCGCGTCGCCGGACAGCCCCAGCCTAGGGGCGAGCCGTGCGGCGCAGGCCGCCCGCAGGGTGGCGGAGGCGCGATCGCGGGCCCGGCGGGCGCGGTAGAGGCGGCCGCGCCCCTCGACGGTCTCGGCCGCGCGTACGACCACGGGGATCCGCTCCACCACCACGGGACCGAGGCGGCGGCCCCGCCAGCACGCGACCACCAGCAGCGCGACGCCGAGCTGGAGCACGGCCCAGGGCACCCCCGCCGGGACGAGATCCCCGGCGGCGGCGTCCCCCGACCCGGGGACGACCAGCGACTCGTCCGGCACCAGCCAGATCAGCACCGGCCTGGCGCCCGCGAGGTTGATCGCCAGCGCGGCGTTGCCGTCCTCGGCGAGCCGCTGGTTGGTCATGAACGCGCCGTCGCTCACCACGGTCACGACGCGGGGGCCGGACGTGCGCACCAGGGTCGGCCCGTCGGCGCCCGGATAGCAGCCGGTCGAGCCGGCGGGCACGGTGAGGGAGGCGCCTCCGGTGAACGCGCTGCCGGCCCGGGCGGCGGCGGGAAGGTCGCATCGCGGCTCCCTCGAACGCACCGCCACCTGGCCGCTCGCCGAGATCCCTGGGGCGAGCGTGGACAGGCCGTGCACCGTGCCGACGATCAGCCGGTCGGCGCGGGTGCCCGCGAGCGTGGCGATGTCGTCGTCGTCGAGGTAGGAGGTGCTGGACACCAGCAGCTGTGTGCCGGGCCCGTCGAGCCGTACGACCTCGCCGGGGGTCGAGACGCGCTCGACCCGGACTCCGCGCCGGCCAAGGATCTCGGCCAGAGCCCTGCCGCCGGTGAGCGTCGCGTCGGCGGGGTCGAGCCGCCTGCCCTCCGTGGAGGTGCCGGTCACCAGCGCGGTGAGCCCGGCGACGACGACCACGATCAGACCGAGGAGCAGCATGCCGCGCCCGCCGCGCCAGATGCTCCGCGCGGTCGCGGACGTCGAGGTCGAGGGGCCGCCGGAGGCGGCCGGGGCACGCTCGGGCACCGTGACGGTCATGGCGCGCCGCCCCCGTCCGATGCGGGGGCGGGCCGTCCCTGTGCCGTGACGGCCATCGGCTGCCCTGCCGTGCCGGTCATCGGCTGCCCGCCGTGGCCGGGGTGATCGCGGCCGGTCTGGCGGCACGCAGGTCGTGGTCGAGCCCCGACATGGCCTGGTAGCCCTCCGTGGTTCCCGGCGCCTCGCCGTAGGTCACGTCGTCGAACATGCGCGCCGCCGCGGCGAGCCTCGCGGCGAACTCGGGAAGCTCACGTCCCGCCGCGTCGGCCAGCTCGTCCGCCGTCCTTCCGGGCTGCGGCGCCACGATGGCCCGGTGCTCCAGGTCGCGCGCGATGGCCCGGAGCCGTTCACGGATGGCCTCGGCCCAGCGCGACTCCCCGGCCAGGCGCTCGGCCTCGGCCCGGTGCTCGTCTGCCGTGCGCTCGCGGGCGCCGTAGAGCCCGTCAACGGCGGCCCGGCGGCTCCGCGTGGCCCGCTTCGCCTGCCAGGCGATCAGCACGATCAGGGCGGCGAGGATGAGAAGCACGATGACCAGCGCGAAGACGCCTCCCGAAACCCCTCCGGGCGCGTTGTCGAGGAGGCCGTCGAGGAACTCCCGCACGCTCCTGAAGATCCGGTCGATCAGCGACTCCTGCTGGTACTCGGGCCTGACGAGCTCTTCCACGGCCCTCCGGCGCGCTTCTTCGCGCCCGATGTCGTAGAGGACCACGGCCCCGGCCAGAGAGATGATCACGGCGCTCCGGGGGCGCCGGTGGCCTGCGGCCCCGTGGAGCCCGGCGCGTACGGCCCGCCGGGTCCAGCTCCGTAAGGCGCGCCAGGTCCAGGTCCGTACGGTCCGCCGGGCCCAGGTCCGTAAGGCGCGCCAGGTCCAGGTCCGTACGGTCCGCCGGGCCCAGGTCCGTACGGTCCGCCGGGGCCGGGCGCGTGGGGACCGGAGGCGCCGGCGGCGTGGGAGGGATGCCACAGGTCGTCGGCCGTGGCCGACACCCAGCCCTGGCGCTGCTGCTCGATCGCGGCGGTCTGCAGCACGAGGTCGAACGCCTCGGCCCGCATCCGGCGGTCGGTGTAGAGCAGCCCGTTGACCCCGGCCTGGATGGGATAGGTGATCATCGAGCTGAGGATGCCTCCCACGGTGAACAGGATGGCCGTGATCACCGTGGCGGCGACGCTGCCCTGCCCGACGGCCGACACGATGAGGCTGATGACGCTGAAGGGCACCGACAGCACGCTGCCGAGCACACCGGCCAGGAGCCCGGTCAGGATCAGGATGCCGAGCACGCGCCAGAAGTCTCCGCTGACGAGCGTCCACGACCTGCGCATCGACTCGACGACGCCGCGACGCTCCAGCACGACCGCAGGGGCGGCCAGGGCGAAGCGCGTGCTGATGAACAGCGCGTACGCGATGTAGGCCACGACGAGCACCATGCCGACGAGCACGATGGCGGTCACGCTAGCCCCGGCGGCGGCGAGGGCCAGGACGAGCGCGATCCCTACTGCGAGCGGGGCCAGCGCGATCAGCCCGGTGAGCAGGGCCAGCCCGAACAGGGCGGGCAGCCGTGAGCGGGTGAGCCTCCAGGCCTCGCCGATGGTGATCTTTCCGCCGAAGACCGAACGGCCGAGGATCCGCGTCAGGACGCCGGTGAGCATGGTGACCAGGAAGAACTGCATGATCATCGACAGGGCGGCCCCGCCGAGCTGGGCGACCAGCCCGCCCATGGGCACGTCGGCGGCGCCCGACTCCAGCGCCGTGGGGTCCGTCAGCAGGCCGCCGACGGAGCGGTAGTAGACCGCCTGGCCGATCGCCAGGGGGAGAGTGCCGATCGCGGCGGCGATGGCCGACAGGCCGAGCGTGGCCTTCGGGTTGGAGCGGATCAGCTTGATGGTGCCGTCGAGGATGTCGCCGAGGGCGAGGGGCCGCAGCGGGATGATCCCCGGGCGCAGCGCCTGCGGCGGGGGGCGGTAGCCGTACGGCTGCCCGTAGACGGGCGCCTGCCCGTGAGCCCCGTACGATGACCGACCTTGGTCGTAGGGGACCTGCCCGTACTGCGGGGCCCGCGCGTCCGGGTCGTGTCCGGGCGGGACCGGCGCCGCCCGGCCGTCAGGGGCCTGGCCGTGACCGGGCGGGCCGTAAGGAGGCCGGCCGGGACCGGGCTGAGCCGGGGGGACGGGCTGGTCGGCGGGCGGGGCTGAGCCGCCGGGAGCGGTCCACGGCGTCTGGCCCTGGCCGGAGTACGGCGGAGGCTGGTTCTCCGCCCAACCCGGGGGCGTGCTGGGCGTGGAGCCGTGACCGTCTGACATATCCCAATCCTGGCATGTCGCACCGCTCTCCGTGGTGGCCGGTCAAGCGATCAAGGACAGGGATGGCCGAATATGGGGCGCTTGGCGCAGACTTGGGGAGGAACCACGGGGGCCCGCGCCACGCCACGCCACAAGCTCATCGAGCCAGATCATTGGCGGGTTCCGTAACCTGCGCCTAAAATTCGGCTTTTGGTGAAGCCAATGTTCGATCGTTTATCACCCTGCGATGACTCGCGGGTAGCCTTCGGTCGGTCGTACGGCTTTCGCCTCAACCTCCAAAACTGTGCAGAACGAATGAGGGGCCATGAAAGGACGCGTGCTGGTCGTCGACGACGACGCCGCTCTCGCCGAGATGCTCGGCATTGTCCTTCGGGGCGAGGGCTTCGAGCCGTCGTTCGTATCCGACGGAGACAAGGCGCTCGACGCGTTCCGTGACACCCGGCCGGACCTGGTCCTTCTCGACCTGATGCTGCCCGGAGCCGACGGCATCGACGTGTGCCGCCGCATCCGCGCGGAGTCCGGCGTGCCGATCGTCATGCTGACCGCCAAGAGCGACACCATCGACGTCGTGCTCGGCCTGGAGTCGGGGGCGGACGACTACATCGTCAAACCCTTCAAGCCGAAGGAGCTCGTGGCGCGGGTGCGCGCGCGGCTGCGCCGCACCGACGAGCCCACGCCCGAGGTGCTGCAGATCGGCGACATCACCATCGACGTCGCCGGCCACTCGGTCAAGCGCGAAGAGGAGACCGTCAACCTCACCCCGCTGGAGTTCGACCTGCTGGTCGCGCTCGCCCGCAAGCCGCGCCAGGTGTTCACCCGCGAGGTGCTGCTGGAGCAGGTCTGGGGCTACCGGCACGCGGCCGACACGCGGCTGGTCAACGTCCACGTCCAGCGTCTCCGCGCCAAGATCGAGAAGGATCCCGAGCATCCCGAGATCGTGGTGACGGTACGCGGCGTCGGTTACAAGGCCGGTCCGGCGTAGGCGGCCCCGCCGTGCCCGCGCTGTGACCCCCGGACATCCCGATGGCCTCCCCGACCTCGTCTTCAGGCGCCGTCCGCAGCGCGTCCAGGCCCAAGGCGAAGAGGAAGACCCGGCGGACCCCGCGCCAGATCGTGCGCGGCGTCCGCAGGCGGGCCCGCCGCGCCGTGGGCCGGGTGCGCCGGATCTGGCGGCGCTCGCTGCAGCTCAGGGTCGTCACCAGCACGATGGTCATCTCCATGATCGTCGTCGCGGTGCTGGGCACCTTCCTCACCCAGATGATCACCAAGGCCGTCCTGGACGGCCGCGTGCACGCGGCCATCGCCGAGGCGCAGGCCAACGTCACCACCGTGGCGAGCTACCTCAACCAGCCTCAGGTGGCGGTGTCCAAGCAGTCGGTGGCCTCGCAGGAGGACAGCTCCGAGATCGTCATGGGCGCTCCGCTCGAACAGGCGGCGCTGGCCCTCGCCGTGCGGTCGGACGCCCGCTACAGCGTGGTGATCCTCAACGCCGACGAGGTCGGCCAGGACCGCGGCACGGGGAACGTCGATCCGAAGAGCGTGCCCCAGCTGCTGCGCGACAAGGTGCGGCAGGTCAAGGATCCGCCCCAGTGGCAGTACACCTCGCTCTACTACCTGCACGACCCGAAGCCGGTGCCGGCCGTCGCCATCGGCTCGCTGGTGTCGAACATCTACGGCGGCGACTACGAGGTCTACCACTTCTTCCCGCTCACCGACGACGAGTACACCCTCACCATGGTCCAGCGGTGGCTGATTGTGGTGGGCGTGGCCCTGGTGCTCCTGCTCGCCGCCGTGGCGTCGCTGGTCACCCGGCAGGTGGTCACCCCGGTCCGGCTCACCCGCCAGGCCGCCGAGCGCCTCGCCGCCGGGAAGCTCTCTGAGCGGCTGCGCGTGCGCGGTGAGGACGACCTCGCCCGCCTCGCGACCTCCTTCAACGAGATGGCCTCCAACCTGGCGCTGAAGATCCACCAGCTGGAGGAGCTCTCGCAGGTCCAGCGGCAGTTCGTCTCCGACGTCTCCCACGAGCTGCGCACCCCGCTGACCACCGTGCGCATGGCGGCCGACCTGCTGTACGAGAGCCGCGAGGACTTCGAGCCCGCGGCCTCGCGCTCGGCCGAGCTCATGCAGAACCAGCTCGAACGCTTCGAGTCGATGCTGGCCGACCTGCTGGAGATCAGCCGGTACGACGCCGGGGCCGCCACGCTGGACATCGACTCGGTCGACATGCGCGACGTGGTCCTGCGGGCGGTCGGGGACTCCCAGCCGCTGGCCGAGCGCAAGGCCACCAGGCTCGACCTGCGGCTGCCCAACGAGCCGTGCATGGCCGAGGTCGAGAGCCGCAGGGTCGAGCGCATCCTACGCAACCTGCTGTTCAACGCCATCGAGCACGGCGAGGGCCGCGACATCGTGGTCACCCTCGGCGCCGACCGCGACGCGGTGGCGGTGGCGGTGCGCGACCACGGGGTGGGGCTCAAGCCCGGCGAGGAGAACATGGTCTTCGACCGGTTCTGGCGGGCCGACCCCTCACGGGCCCGCACCATCGGCGGCACGGGCCTCGGCCTCGCGATCTCCCGTGAGGACGCCATGCTGCACGGCGGCTGGCTCCAGGCGTGGGGCATGCACGGCGAAGGGTCGCAGTTCCGCTTGTCGCTGCCCCGCCAGGCGGGGGCCGAGCTGCGCGGGTCGCCGCTGCCGCTGGTGCCCCCGGAGATCGAGATGCGGCGCACCTGGAGGGGCCAGGCCACGCCGGTCCTGTCCCCGGCGATCGAGGGAGGGTTCGATGCCGACTAGGACCGGGGGGCGGAGGCTGCGAGCGTTCGCCCTCGCCGCCGTCGTCCTCGCCTCGGCGTCCTGTTCCACGGTGCCGACCGGGGGCAGCATCTTCGCGGCCCGGGACGCGGGCGGGGGCGACCCGCTCAGCCAGCCGTACGTCCGGATCCTCGCCGGCCCGCCGAAGCCGAACGGCTCGCCCCTGGAGATCGTCGTCGGCTTCCTCGCCGCGGCGGCGAGCTTCGACGACCCCCTCCGCGCCCTGGCCAGGCAGTACCTCACGGGCGAGGCCCAGCGCACCTGGAGCCCCTTCGACGCCATCACGATCTACGACGACGCCAAGCCCAGCACCGACTCCCCGAGGGACGACATCCAGCAGGCGCACGTGGCGCTGAAGGGCACCCTGCTCGGCGAGCTCGACGGCGACGGCCACTACGTGCCGAGCGACGCCTCGGCGGGCACCGGGCTGAACAAGGGCTTCACGCTGGTGAAGGTGGGCGGCCAGTGGCGCATCTCGTCGGCGCCGGCGGGGCTGCTGCTGTCGGACGACGACTTCAAGCGCGCCTACCGGTCCTTCGAGCTGTACTTCGCGGCGTACCAGTCGGTGGGCCTGGTCGCCGACCAGGTGCGGGTGCCGATCAACCCCGGCGAGGGGCTGGGCAAGACCCTGGTCCACCGGCTGCTCGTCGGGCCGACCGCGCCGCTCAGGGGCGCGGTCGAGTCAGCGTTCGGGCCGAACGTCGACGTCAACAGGGTCTCCGTCGAGGGCGACACGGTCGTGGCCGACTTCACCTACGGCATCGTCGACTCGGCCCTGATCCCCGGGAACAGGGAGGCACTGGCGGCCCAGCTCTCGTGGACGCTCAAGCCGCTGACCGAGTCGCGGCGCATCGAGGTGAGGGTCAACGGCGAGCAGTTCCCCGGCGGGCCGTTCGTCATCGACCCGCGCGACTACGAGCGCTTCGACCCCGACGTGCTGTCTTCCCAGCCCACGACCTACTACCTCCAGCAGGGCAAGCTCCACAGGATCGACAAGGACAGCGACAGCCCCGTGACGCTCGGCACGGGTGGCCAGGCGCGGCAGTTCACGCACCTCGCGGTGTCCAACGACGAGCCGCCCAAGATGGCCGCACTGGAGAAGGGCGGCGGCCTCTGGGTCACCGGCATCTCCTCCGGCGCCCAGTGGCAGCGCTGGATCGAGGGCCCGGGGCTGACCCCGCCGTCGTGGGACCGCTACGGGGACGTCTGGTCGGTCTCGCGGCAGGGGCCCCACAAGTCGCAGGTGCTCAGGTCGCACGACCCCTCGCAGCAGTTCACGGTCAGCGCGCCCGGGCTGGAGTCCACTGACGTCAAGGCGTTCCGCGTCTCGCGTGACGGGGCCCGGGTGGCCGCCATCGCGGACGACGGCCACGGCGAGCAGGTCCTGCTGGGCTCGATCAACCGCACGACCTGGGCTGTGGAGAACCTCCACCCGCTGGTGCCGGCCGAAGACGGCCAGCGCATCGCCGACATCGCGTGGCGGGACGCCAGCACGCTGCTGGTCCTCTCGGACACCAAGTCCGACCGCGTGCTGACCCCCTGGTCGGTCACGCAGGGGGTCAGGGTCGAGGCGGCCAAGGCGGCGGCCCGCATCGAGACCATCACCGCGGGCCCGGACCCCATCTCGGTCCTGGCGGGCACGGCGCAGGGCGAGGTGCTGTTGTGGGACCCGCAGAAGCGCCAGTGGAGCACACTCGTCAAGAGCGGAGCCGGGGCCCCGGTCTACCCCCTCGGCTGAGCCGCGCCGGGCGCCTGTGGACAGGCGTCCGGAACTGTCGGTGGCGGGCCGCATGGTGGCGGGGTGCTGACCGCGTTCCTCGACCTCGTCCTGCCCGCTCGCTGCGCCGGGTGCGCTCGGGCCGGCGCGGTGGTGTGCCCCGCCTGCGCGGCGGAGCTCCACGGCGATCCGTGCCCGAGGGCGCCCAGTCCGCCTCCTCACGGGCTGCCCGCCTGCTGGGCGGCCGCCCGCTACGAGGGGGCGGCCCGCCGCGCCATCCTCGCCTACAAGGAGCGCGGCCGTACGTCGCTCGCGCGCCCGCTCGCCGCGCCCCTGGCCGCCACCCTTGTGGCGGCCCTGCGGGCGGCGGGCGCGCTCGACGCGCCGTCGGCTCTGGTCCCGATCCCGAGCTCCCGCGGGGCCGTGCGGCGGCGTGGCCATGATCCCGTCGGGCGGCTGGCGGAGCTGGCCGTACGGGCGCTGCGGGCACAGGGCAGGCCGGTGACGCTGGCGCCGGTCCTCGCGCAGCGTCGGCGGGTGCGCGACCAGGCGGGCCTGAGCGCCTCGCAGAGGGCCGCGAATCTGGCCGGAGCATTCGGGGTTCGGCAGACCGGAAACGTCCGCGAGCATCCTCTGTGGGGGCGGCCGGGCCCGTTCGTGGTGCTGGTCGACGACATCGTGACCACCGGCACGACACTGGCGCAGGCCGCGGAGGCGCTGCGCCGCGAGGGAGTCGTGGTGCCGCTGGCGGTGACCCTCGCCGCCACGCCGCGCCGTGCGCGACACGCCCGGTTAGGTCCAATCCGAAAAGATTACGAAGGGTAATGAATTGGTCAAATCCGGAGCCTGCCCCGGCAGTCACATGTTCCTGGCCAGGACATCCAACCTCCCAGCTCACCGGATGCGAGAAGCCTTCACACACCGGCCCCGAGCATCGTCAACTTCCCGTCTGCCCAAGGGCTGGAGGCCGTAAGCAGATCACTTACAGTGATCATTCGGCTGATCTCCCGGCTGACATTCGCGCCGGTAGCGACTAGCGTTCGAGCCATGGCACCCGTTCGGGTCCGTGGTTGCGCCGGACCGACCCCCGTGAGGGGACAGGAATGGCTAGCCGATGCCAGCCGCAGGCGAAACGGCCCACGTAAGGCGACTCTTCGTCGACCGATCACGGTGCGGCTTAGAGGTAAGTCCTGCCTTCCCGGAGGGTCAGATGCCCTCCGCAAGAAGAGAAGGGCAGTAGTGGCGACTGAGCCGCGAACCCCTCAGCAGGCGGATGTGGGGACGAAGACCAGGTCGGCCGAGCGGGTGCCCTCCTCGCAGTCGAGACGAAGGGGGGCCTTTGAGTGGACATCATCGTCAAGGGACGGCACACCAGTGTGAGTGACCGGTTCCGCGATCATGTGACAACGAAGCTGGCCAGGATCGAACGACTGGACAACAAGCTCATACGAGTGGACGTGGAGGTGTCCAAGGAGGCGAACGTCCGGGCGACCGACGACCGCGAGCGGGTGGAGTTGACGATCCACTCCAAGGGCCCCGCCGTCCGGGCGGAGGCGTCCGCCGACGATCGGTTCGCGGCGCTGGACATCGCCCTCGGCAAGCTCGAAGGACGGCTCAGGCGCATCGCCGACCGGCGCAAGGTCCACCACGGCAACCACTGTCCCCCCTCGGTCGCCGAGCTGACCTCCGCTCTGGCCGACAACTACGAACCGCTGCCCGAGCCGCTCCCCGTAGAGCCCCAGGTGCAGGAGAAGGCCGCGGCCGGGAAGCCCTCACGCGAGGGCGAGTACTCCGAACCGATCGTCCCGATCGCGATGGAGGGTGACGGCCCCCTGGTCGTCCGCGAGAAGTTCCACGAGGCCGACCCGATGACCATCGACCAGGCGCTGCTGGAGATGGAGCTCGTCGGGCACGATTTCTATCTGTTCAGGGACAAGGAGTGCGGGCAACCGAGCGTCGTGTACCGGCGTGTCGGGTATGCCTATGGAGTCTTGCGGCTCGTAGAACAGTAACCAACGCGTTCGAAGATCCTCTCGACCAGCCCCGCGCGTCGGAAACCCATGTAATGATGGCGGTTCCGACGGCGCGGGAGCGTCGCGCGGTAGGGATCGACCTACCTTGCGCGATCTGGCTCCCCACGAGGAGGAGGCGTGACGCAGACCGACGAAACGGCCGGCCGCTCCGGGCGTGAAGAGCCGATCCGCGTGCTGATCGTTGACGATCACGCGTTGATCCGGCGGAGCCTGGAGCTGGCGCTGGCCGCGGAGCCGGACATCGAGGTGGTCGGCGAGGCGAACGACGGACAGGAGGCGGTCGAGATCGCCGATCGCCTCCTGCCCGACGTCGTTCTGATGGACGTCCGGATGCCCCGTCAGGGCGGCATCGAGGCGACCAGGGTCATCAAGGCATCGGTGCCGAGCGCGCGCATCGTCATGCTGACCGTGAGCGACGAGGAAGAGGACCTCTTCGAGGCGATCAAGGCGGGGGCCACGGGCTACCTGCTGAAGGACGTGCAGATCGACGAGGTGCCGGACGCCGTGCGCGGCGTCCACGAAGGCCAGTCGCTCATCAACCCGGCTATGGCGGCCAAGCTCATCAGCGAGTTCGCCAACATGAGCCGCAAGGAGGCCGAGCGCCCGCCGCAGCTTCCCGTGCCACGGCTGACCGAGCGCGAGATGGAAGTGCTGCGCCTGGTCGCCAAGGGCATGAACAACCGCGAGATCGCCAAGCAGCTGTTCATCTCCGAGAACACCGTCAAGAACCACGTGCGCAACATCCTGGAGAAGCTGCAGCTGCACTCGCGGATGGAGGCGGTGGTCTACGCGGTGCGCGAGCGCCTCCTGGAGATCACCTGAGCTCAGGCGAGCCCGGCGGGAGACTCCCGCAGGGCCGCTTGGAGCGGCGCCGCCAGCTCCGGCGCGCCGACCCGCTCCACGCGCACGTCGTCGCACCCGACCCAGGCCGCGGCCTCCCAGAGCGCCGCGGCCATGGCCTCGGCGGTGCCGGCGCGCACGGCGGTGCCCGCACGGCCCGCCGCCGGCTCGAACCCCACCTGCCGGGCCACGAAGGTCGACCCCTCGCGAGCGGGGTCGACCCGCCCGATCAGCCGGCCCCCCGCCAGCACCGGCATGGTGAAGTAGCCGTGGACGCGCTTGTCCTTCGGCACGTACGCCTCCAGCCGGTGGGTGAAGCCGAACACGCGCTCGGTGCGGGCGCGATCCCACACCAGGGAGTCGAAGGGGGACAGCGGGGTCGTGCGGTGACGGCCCCGTGGAGCGGTCTCCAGCGCGGAGGGGTGCGCCCAGGCGTTGGACGGCGTGGCCCGGCCCGCCGGGCCGCGACCGCCCCGGCCGTCGGACCAGCCGGCCACGCGCACCGGGACCAGCCCGGACGTGCCGTCGAGCAGCGCCTGGTCGAGCAGCGCCCCGTGGGCGCCGCGCACGCGCACGAAGTCGGCGAGGTCGGCGCGGGTGGCGACGCCCAGGGCCGCGCCCGCGATGCCCGTGAGCCGCGCGACGCACTCGGCGTCGGTGAGGTCGTGCCCGAGGAGGGAGGTGGGGACCACGCGCTCGGCCACGTCGTAGACGCGGCGCCAGCCGACCCTGCGGGTGCAGACCACCTCGCCGATGTCGAGGAGGAACTCCACGGCGATCTTGACATCGGACCAGTCCCACCAGGGGCCGCCGTTCTTGGCGCCGCCCAGCTCGGTGGTGGTCAGCGGCCCTTCGTTCCTGACCTGGTCGAGCACCTTGTCGACGGTGGGCGGGACCTCGTGCCACCGGAAGCGCCGCTCGCGGTAGGCCCGGCGCCGGAACGAGTAGAGCGGCCAGTCGCCGATCGGCACGATGCAGGCGGCGTGGCACCAGTATTCGAAGGCGAGGGCGGGGTCGTGCCAGTAGGCCCGCTCGATCTGGGCCCTGCCGACCGCCCCGAGCCGCGCGTACGCCACCAGCTCGTGGGAGCGGGCCAGCACGGAGATGGTGTCGAGCTGCACGGCGGCCAGCCGGCGCAACATGGCGGTCACCCCGCCACGCCGGGAGCCGGCCCCGAGGAAGCCCTGGGCGCTGAGGATGACCCGGCGCGCCTCGTCGGCGGAGAGCTCCAGCGCGGGGGCGGGGAAACCGTTCGGCATGGACCCGATGGTAGGGCGTGCCACCGACAAAACCGATACGCAGGTGTCGCCGCGAAAGAGAACGCCCCCACCGCGACCGTCGGCGGTGGGGGCGGCCCGGTCTTCCGGGGCGAGGCTCAGCGGGAGCGGTCAGACGGTGTCGGCGTGCCGCTCGAAGGGGGAGTGGTGCTCCTGGACCGCGATGTGGCGCGGAGCGTCCTCGATGACATCGGAGAAGATGTCGAAGACCAGGGCGAGCACGCCGCCGACCGCGATGACCCCGGCGCCGGTCCAGAAGAGGAACCAGTTGGGACCCATCACAAGGGCGATGCCGCCGATGGTGAACCCCAGCAGGATCACGGTGACGGCGAGCCACGAGGTGGGCCTCCCGGCGTGAGACTGCCCGCTGTGTGCCTGCGCCGGTGCGCTGTCGGCCATCCTGACTCCCTGTTTTCGTCCAAATTCGCATGTCGCCAGAGGGGCGCCCCGAGGCAAAGATTCCCTCCCCTTACCATCGCACGATATACAACGTGACTCCCCGTCCCGCAGGCCGTGCCCCGTAAAGGCCTCAGGTGGGAGGCGTCCGGGAACCTTCGAGGCCCCGACGGCGTCGTTGACGATGGCTGTGTCCGGTGGTGAAACCGCCTACCATGGCTACGGGGAACCATGTCTCGTCCTCATGTCCGCAGCCGTCGGGCCGCGGTACAGACCTGCGAGGAGCTTTACAAAAAGTGCCAGCCATTCTCGACAAGATTCTTCGCGCCGGCGAGGGCAAGGTCCTGCGTAAGCTGAAGCGGATCTCCGAGCAGGTCAACTCCATCGAGTCCGACTTCACCAGCCTCAGCGACGCCGAGCTGCGCGCGCTGACCGCTGAGTTCAAGCAGCGCCACGCCGACGGCGAGTCGCTCGACGATCTGCTTCCCGAGGCGTTCGCCGCCGTGCGCGAGGCGGCCCGCAGGGTCCTCGGCCAGCGCCACTTCGACGTGCAGATCATGGGCGGGGCCGCGCTCCACCTCGGCAACATCGCCGAGATGCGCACCGGTGAGGGCAAGACCCTGACCTGTACGCTGCCCGCGTACCTCAACGCGATCGCGGGCAAGGGCGTGCACGTCGTCACGGTCAACGACTACCTCGCCAAGCGCGACGCCGAGAACATGGGCCGGGTGCACCGCTTCCTCGGTCTGGAGGTCGGCGTGATCCTGGCGAACATGCCGCCGGACGAGCGCCGCAAGCAGTACAACGCCGACATCACCTACGGCACGAACAACGAGTTCGGCTTCGACTACCTCCGCGACAACATGGCGTGGTCGCTGGAGGAGTGCGTCCAGCGGGGCCACCACTTCGCCGTCGTCGACGAGGTCGACTCGATCCTCATCGACGAGGCGCGCACGCCGCTGATCATCTCCGGTCCCGGCGAGCAGTCCGGCAAGTGGTACCAGGAGTTCGCCAAGATCGTCCCCCGCCTCCGCCGCGGCGTCGAGGGCAAAGAGGGCGAAGAGAGCACCGGCGACTACATCGTCGACGAGAAGAAGCGCACGGTCGGCGTCCTTGAGGCCGGTGTCGAGAAGGTCGAAGACTGGCTCGGCATCGACAACCTCTACAAGCCGGAGCACACCCACCTGGTCGGCTTCCTCAACAACGCGATCAAGGCCAAGGAGCTCTACAAGAAGGACAAGGACTACATCGTCGTCGACGGTGAGGTCCTGATCGTCGACGAGTTCACCGGTCGCGTGCTCCACGGGCGCCGCTACAACGAGGGCATGCACCAGGCCATCGAGGCCAAGGAGTCCGTGAAGATCAAGGACGAGAACCAAACGCTCGCCACGATCACCCTGCAGAACTACTTCCGCCTCTACTCCAGGCTGTCGGGCATGACCGGCACGGCGACCACCGAGGCGAACGAGTTCCACCAGACCTACAAGCTCGGCGTCATCCCGATCCCGACGAACCGGCCGATGGTCCGCAAGGACCAGGCCGACGTGGTCTACAAGAGCGAGGACGCCAAGTTCAACGCCTGCGTGGTCGACATCAAGGAGCGCTACGAGCGGGGCCAGCCGGTCCTCGTCGGCACCACCTCGGTCGAGAAGTCCGAGAGGCTCTCCAAGGCGCTCAAGCGGGCCGGCGTCCAGCACGAGGTGCTGAACGCCAAGAACCACGCCCGTGAGGCCACGATCATCGCCGAGGCGGGCCGCAAGCACGCCGTCACCGTCGCGACCAACATGGCCGGCCGAGGCACCGACATCATGCTCGGCGGCAACTCCGAGTTCCGCGCCGACATCGAGCTCCAGCAGCGCGGCCTGTCCCCCTCGGAGACCCCCGACGAGTACGAGAAGGCCTGGCCCGAGGCGCTTGAGAAGGCCAAGGACGCCGTCAAGGCCGAGCACGAGGAGGTCACCGAGCTCGGTGGCCTGTACGTCCTCGGCACCGAGCGCCACGAGTCCCGGCGCATCGACAACCAGCTGCGAGGCCGTTCCGGCCGTCAGGGCGACCCGGGCGAGTCCCGCTTCTACCTGTCGCTCGAAGACGACCTGATGCGGCTGTTCAACTCCGCCCGCGTCGAGATGATCATGACGCGGCTGAACATCCCCGAGGACGTGCCGATCGAGTCGGGCATCGTCTCCAAGGCGATCGCCTCGGCCCAGCACCAGGTCGAGCAGCAGAACTTCGAGATCCGCAAGAACGTCCTCAAGTACGACGAGGTCATGAACCGCCAGCGCAAGGTGATCTACGCCGAGCGCCACCGGGTGCTTGAGGGCGCCGACCTGCGCGACCAGGTCCGCGACTTCATCACCGAGGTCGTCGAGGGGTACGTCCAGGCGGCCACCGCCGAGGGGTTCGCCGAAGAGTGGGACCTCGACAAGCTGTGGAAGGCGTTCCAGCAGCTCTACCCGATCTCGATCACGGTCGACGAGCTGATCGAGCGCGAGGCCGACGGCGAGCGCGAGAACCTCACGCCCCAGCTGATCACCGACTGGGTCAAGGCCGACGCCCTCGCGGCCTACGAGCGGCGCGAGGAGGAGCTCGGCGCCGAGACCGTGCGCGAGCTGGAGCGGCGCGTCATCCTCTCGGTGCTCGACCGCAAGTGGCGTGAGCACCTCTACGAGATGGACTACCTCCAGGAGGGCATCGCGCTGCGGGCCTACGCCCAGCGCGATCCGCTGATCGAGTACCAGCGCGAGGGCTTCGACATGTTCGCGGCCATGCTCGACGGCATCAAGGAGGAGTCGGTCGGCTACCTGTTCAACCTTGAGGTCGAGGTGCAGGACAACCCGATCGTCGAGGAGGTCGCCGCCGTCGACTCCAACGTCTCCGAGGCGAGCGCGATCATCTCCAAGGCGCTGCGCCGGCCGCAGCGGCCCACGGAGATGATCTACAGCGCTCCCGGTGAGAGCGGCGAGGTCGAGCAGACCCGGGTGCGCACCACCGCCGAGGAGCGTGCCGCGTACGGCAACGTCGAGCGCAACGCCCCCTGCCCCTGTGGCTCCGGCAAGAAGTACAAGCGCTGCCACGGCGACCCGAAGAACGTCCAGGTCTGACGCCTTCTCGCACGGCCCCGTGACCCGACCGGTCGCGGGGCCGTTCGCGTGTGTCACGCCGTCTCGAACGTGTTCAACGCCGTCTCGAACGTGTGTCACCGCTTCTCGAACGTGTGTCACGCCGTCTCGAAGTCGGTGCACAGCCACTGCGTGCCGTGCCGTTCGAGGCGGATCGCCAGCACGTGGCTGCGCTCGCCGCAGTGGACCAGCACGCAGGCCTCCACGGCGCCGTCACGCGGCTGGTTGACGTGGGGCAGCCCGGCCATCGGCGGCCGTCTGGTGTCGATCATCTTCCCCGCGCGCACCAGCTCGGCGTACGCCCTCTCGGTGAGGCGGTCGGCGACGGTGCTCGGCGGGCGGCGGCCCGCCAGGATCTCGGCCATGGCCTGCCCGAGGCTCCGCAGCCCTCGCTCGTCGGGCGTCGACCCGGCCGCCCCGCCCGCGCGGATGGCGTAGGGTCGCGGCCCGGCCCACTCGCGAGGTTCGCAGGGCGGGTCGTAGGCCAGGGCGAGCGCCCCCTGGGTCGGGGGCGGGGCCACGGGCGGCGAGCCGGGGCCACGCTCGTCGTCGTAGGGCGGGTCGGCCGGGGGGACGGTGCGCAGCCGGGGGAGGGTGACCGGCCGGGGGGCGCGTCGGGGGAGGGGGAGACGGGACATCGGGGCACTCCGGTGTCGTCGGCGAATCTTGACGCACTAAGGAGTTTCCGGCCCGGCCCGGTGATACGGCGGCCTCCAACTTCCTCCGCCCGGGGCCGGTTCGTACGGCTTGCGCCGTAAAGATCACCGCCGGTTGGAGCGTCAGGCGACCCGTCATGCGCCGTTTGCGGCGGGTACGCCGTGAGGAGACGGGCCGTCCGAAACCCGCTCAGCGCGCGTTGGCGCGGGTGCCGGGCTCGCCGGAGTCCACGTCCGGCTCGGGCTCGCGCCCGGGGGTCAGGATGTTCAGCGGCTTGATCAGGAAGCTGAACACCACGTAGTACACCACCGCGTAGATCAGGCCGAGGAACATGATCTGCCAGAACTTGTCGGTGTTGGACTTGGTGGCGTTGAGCGTCGCGTCGATCGCGCCCGCGCTGAAGCTGAAGCCGAGATGCCCGTCCAGCGCGGCGACCAGGGCCATCGAGAGCCCGGTGAGCAGGGCGTGGATCACGAAGAGCAGCGGGGCGACGAAGATGAAAGCGAACTCGATCGGCTCGGTGATCCCGGTGACGAAGGCCACCAGCGCCGCCGAGATCATGATGCCGCCGACCGCGGGGCGGCGGTGCGGCGGGGCGGCGCGCCAGATGGCGAGGGCGGCGGCGGGCAGGCCGAACATGATGACGGGGAAGAACCCGGCCATGAACTCGCCGGACCCGGGGTTGCCCTGCAGGTAGCAGGTGAGGTCGCCCGCGAACTGCCTGCCCGCGACGGTGCAGTCGGGCACCTGGAACCACACGATCGAGTTCAGGAAGTGGTGCAGGCCGAGGGGGATGAGCAGCCGGTTGAACACGCCGTAGATCCCCGCGCCGGCCGTGGAGTGGTCGGCGAGCCACCGGCCGAAGCTGGTCATCCACTCGCCGACGGGCTGCCAGAGGAGCCCGAACACCACGCCGAGCAGGAGCGCCGCGAACGCCGTGACGATCGGCACGAACCTCCGGCCGCCGAAGAACGCCAGCCACGTGGGCAGCTTGATGCGGTGGTAGCGCTGGTAGAGCAGGGCCGCGACGATCCCGATCACGATGCCGCCGAGCACGCCGGTCGGGTTGCCCGCCGCCAGGTTGATCACTTCGGTGGGCCTGCCGTCGGCCCCGACGACCGTCTGCGCGACCCTCTTGTGGACGGCGAACCCGGAGGAGGCGTCGAAGAACAGCAGCTTGGACACCCGGTCGAAGACCAGGTAGCCGATCAGCGCGGCGAGCGCCGTGGACCCGTCGGAGCGGCGGGCGAACCCGACGGCCACGCCGATGGCGAACAGGATGGGGAGGTTGTCGAAGAGCACCCCGCCCGCGCCCCCGACGACCTCGGCGATCTTGTCGAGGGCCGCGTTCCCCGTACGTCCGAGAAGGTCGTCCTGGCCCAGCCGGAGCAGCAGGCCCGCGGCGGGCAGGGCGGCGATCGGCAGCATCAGCGAGCGGCCGATGCGGGACATGATCGCCATGAGGGCGGAGGCGGATGAGGGGGCTGCGGGCGAGCCCGCGTCGGCCGAGGTCGAGCTCATCGGCTTTCCTCCAGGAATGGAATGGGAGGCTCAGCTGCGCCGGTTCGGTATCTCCAGCACTGTGCGGAGCTGGTACCGGTCGGCACGGTAGGTCGAGACCCCGAACTCGACGCAGACGCCGCCCGAGAAAGACCGGCGCTGGAGCAGCAGCACGGCTCCGCCCCGGGGCAGCTTGAGCAGATCGGCGTCGCCCGGATCGGCGATTCCACCGTCGATGGTCAGCTCTCCCGCGTCCAGCACCACTCCGTGGCGCGTCTCAAGTAGCGCGTAGAGCGAGCGGCCGGACAGGTCGAACGTCTCCAGGTCGGGCGCGAAGGACACCGGGATGTGGGCCCTTTCGATGCACAGCGGTTCCCCGTCCGCCGTGCGCAGCCGTTCGATGAAGTGCACGGCCTCGCCCGGCTGGATGCCGAGCTCCCGTGCGAGGTGCGCGCTGGCCCGGACCACCCGGCGGTCCAGGTCGCGGGAGCCCGGTTCCATGCCGCGGGCCCGCATGTCGTCGCTGAAGGAGGTGAGCCGCAGCGCCATCTCGATCTTCGGACGGGCCACGAACGTGCCCTTGCCCGCGACGCGGTGCAGCCGGCCCTCGGAGACCAGGTGGTCGACCGCCTGGCGTACGGTCATGCGTGACAGGCCGAAACGCTGGCAGAGCTCTCGCTCGGAGGGGATCGCCGCCCCGATGGAGAGCTCGTTGTTCTCGATGAGGTCGAGGAGGATCTCGCGAAGCTGGAAGTACTTCGGCACGGGACTGTCGGGGTCGATCTGGGCCACTGATCCCCTCCCCTCTCGATCTCGCTGCGGGTATAAGTTAAAGTTTGTGCTGGTCTAGTCCGGACTAGACCACACGCCAGAAATGAGTGTCAACGTACGGACCGGCGACGGATCGATAACGGCCCGATCTCGCCCTCCGCAGCTGAAGGACGGGCACGGATGACGACCAAGATGCGCAGCGAGATAGCCGAGCAGCCGGCCGCGCTGCGAGCCACGCTCGATGCCCTGCTCCCGCGGATCGACGAGGTGAGGAAGCTCGGCGGCCAGACCCGGCAGCTCGTCTTCATCGCCCGGGGAACCTCCGACAACGCCGCGGTCTACGGTCGCTACCTGATCGAGGCGCACGCGGGCAGGCTCTCCTCGCTCGCCGCCCCCTCCATCGCCACCACCTACAAGCGCAAGCTGGACCTCACCGGCGTGCTCGCCGTCGCGCTCTCGCAGTCGGGCAGGACCGAGGAGATCGTCGAGACCCTCACCTGGGCCAAGGACTGCGGCGCCGGCACGGTCGCCATCACCAACGGCGGAGCGGAGTCGCCGCTCGCGCAGGCCGCCCACCTCGCCCTGTGTACCGAGGCGGGCGAGGAGAAGGCCGTCCCGGCCACCAAGACCTACACCACCCAGCTCGCCGCCCTCGCCGTGCTGGCGCTCGGGCTCGGCGCGGACGTGGACGCCGACGACCTCAACCGCGTGCCCGACGCGGTCGAGCAGCTGATCGCGGACCCGGGCGACCTCGACACGGTGGTCGAGGGGCTGGCCCACGTGTCCGGCGTGGTCGTCTCCGGCCGGGGCATGGCGTTCTCGACCGCGCTGGAGACCGCGCTCAAGCTCAAGGAGGCGTGCTACCTGCACGCCATGGGCCTGTCGTACGCCGACCTGCTCCACGGGCCGATCGCCGTCGTGGACGAGAGCACGCCCGCGCTGCTCGTGGCGGCCGACGAGGGTCCGACGCTGGCGGGCACCGTCGCCCTCGCCCGGCGGGTCACCGGCGCAGGGGCGTCCGCCTTCGGCGTGGGCGGCGGCCCCGAGCTGAAGGCGGCCTCCACCGCCGCGCTCAACGGCCCGGCGCTGCCCGAATGGGTGGCGCCGATGGGCCTCATCGTGCCGGGGCAGATGCTGACCGAGGCGCTCGCCCGCAGGCGCGGCATCGACCCCGACTCTCCTCGCGGCCTCAACAAGGTGACGCAGACCGAATAACCTCATTACCTTGACCTCGGGCGTAATGAGGAGGACGGATATGGCGGCAGACGCGAACGCGATCATCGCCGGGCTCGGTGGCGCCGACAACATCATCGACATCGAGCCGTGCATCACCCGCCTCCGCACCGAGGTCCGCGACGTGTCCAAGGTCGACCACGCGGCGCTGAAGGCGGCCGGCGCCCACGGCGTCATGGCGGCCGGCAATGTCGTCCAGGTAGTGGTGGGCCCCGACGCCGACACGATCGCCTCTGACATCGACGACATCATCGCTTGATCCCCGCGCCGGGACGCCAAGGCGGGAGGCCTGTGACCACTGTTCTCGCCCCGGTGGCGGGGTCCGTCGTGGGGCTGGCCGCCGTGCCCGACCCGGTCTTCGCCCAGGGCCTGGTGGGACCGGGCACGGCCATCGACCCGGCCAGGGAGCCCGGCAAGGTGCTCGCGCCCATCGACGGCAGGATCCTGAAGCTCCACCCCCACGCGTACGTGATCGTGGGCGAGGACGGCAGGGGGGTCCTCGTCCACCTGGGCATCGACACCGTGCAGCTCAGGGGCGAGGGGTTCAGGCTCCTCGCCGGCGAGGGGGAGCGGGTCAGGGCCGGCCAGCCCGTCGTGGCGTGGAACCCCGCCGCCATCGAGGCGGGCGGGAGGTCTCCGGTCTGCCCGGTGGTCGCCCTCGACGCCCGGCCGGGTACTGTGAGCGCCGTCGTCACGGCCGGGCCCGTACGGGCGGGGGACCGGCTCTTCCAGTGGGACTGAGCCCCGGGAAGACCGGTGCGACCGAGAGTCAGGGGGAACGGCGGTGGGAGCGAAGGCCGCGCTTTTCGACCTCGACGGCACGCTGGTGGACAGCGAGCGGCGGAGCCTCGTGCTGTGGAGCACCCTGCTGGTGAACCACGGGGTCGACCACGACGAGCACCTGCTCAGGGAGTTCATGGGACGGCGGGGGCCTGACGTGCTAGCCGAGAAGGCCGTGCTGTTCCCGGGCAGGCGCATCGACGACCTGATGGCCGAGCTGAGGTCCTACTACGACAGGCCCGACCTGCCCGAGGTCAGCCCGGTCCCTGGCGCGGCCGAACTCGTCCGGCGCATCGACGGCCACGGCCTTCCCGTGGCGCTCGTCACCTCGGCGCGGCGGTGGTGGGCTCTGAGCTGCCTCGAACTGCTCGGGATCGGAGACGTGGTCCGTACCATCGTCTCCGGCGAGGACGTGATCATCGGAAAGCCCGATCCCGCCGGTTTCCTCGCGGGAGCGCGGGCCATCGGCGTGCGGCCGGGGGAGTGCGTGGCCTTCGAGGATTCGCTCGCGGGGATCGCGGCGGCCAAGGCCGCGGGTATGACTTGCGTGGGGGTCGCGACAACCCACCACGTGAGCGAACTGTCCGCTGCTGATCTGGTCGTATCCGATTTAACCGGTGTTGACTGGCCGTTATCGCTATAAGGCGTCTTCTTTTGGAATAACGCGCTAGTCGTACTGATTTGAACGGGTGGTCCGGACCGCCCGGCCAGTTGAGGAGGAAACGTGCCCGAGCGCAAGGTCATCGTGGAGTCAGAGGTCGGCCTGCACGCCCGTCCAGCCGCGACGTTCGTGCAGACCGCCGCCAAGGCACCCATCGACGTCACCGTCGCCAAGCCCGGCGGAGCGCCGGTCAGCGCGAAGAGCATCCTTTCCATCCTGGCGCTGGACGTCAAAAACGGGGAGGCGATCGTCATCCACGCGGAGGGCGACGGCGCCGACCGGTTGCTGGACGAGCTGGCCGCGATCGTGTCGGCTCCGTGAGAACGCCGTCAGCCGGGTCGCGATGGAGAGGTTGACGGGGGCCGGGGTCAGCCCCGGCGCCGGGTACGGTCCCGCGTACCTTCTGGGGGGCGCCGTCCCCGAACCGCCCGCCGGATCGCGGCACGACGGCGATCCCGTGGGCGAGACGGCGCGGGCCGAGGCCGCCGTCGAGCGGGTCGCCGCGGAGCTCTCCGCCCGCGGTGAGGCGGCGGGGGGCGACGCGCGCGAGGTGCTCGCGGCGCAGGCGCTGATCGCGCGGGACCCGGCCCTGTCCGCCGAGGTCGCCGAGCTCATCGACGCCGGTACGGCCGCCGAGCGGGCCGTCTACGAGGCTTTCGGCAGATATCACGACATGTTGGCGGAGATCGGGGGATACCTCGGGCAGCGGGTCGCCGACCTGGACGACATCCGCGATCGGGTGATCGCCGAGCTGACGGGCATGCCGATGCCCGGACTCCCGGAGAAGGGCGAGCGCCCGTACGTGCTGGTGGCCCGCGACCTCGCGCCCGCCGACACGGCGGTGCTGTCCAAGGAGGTCGTCGCCGCGTTCGTTACCGAGCAGGGCGGCCCGACCAGCCACACCGCGATCCTGGCCCGCTCCATGCGGGTGCCGGCCGTGGTGGCCTGCGCGGGCGCGACCTCCATCGTGAACGGGACCTTCGTGCTCGTGGACGGCACCACGGGCATGGTCGGGCTCGTGCCCTCCGACGAGGAGGTCACCGCGACGATCGAGGCGGCCGAGGCCCGCGCGGCCGTCCTGACCTCGGCCACGGGGCCCGGCGCGACCTCGGACGGACATCCCGTGGCCCTGCTGGCCAACGTCGGAGGCCCGCGCGACCTCGCGGCGGCGCTGGAGCACGGCGCCGAGGGCGTGGGGCTCTACCGCACGGAGTTCCTCTTCCTCGACCGCGAGGCGGCGCCCTCGGACGAGGAGCAGGAGGCCGCCTACCGCGAGGTCCTGTCCGCGTTCCCGGGCGCCCCGGTGGTGGTGCGCGTGCTCGACGCGGGCGCGGACAAGCCGCTGGGCTTCCTGCCTCCCACCGGGGACGAGCCCAACCCGGCCATGGGCGAGCGTGGGCTCAGGATTCTGCGGATATTTCCGGACGTGATGATGAGCCAGCTCCGGGCGCTCGCCCGAGCAGCCGAGGGCACCTCGGCCGAACTCCACGTCATGGCCCCGATGGTGGCGAGCGCCGAGGAGGCCACCTGGTTCGCGGGCGCCTGCCGGGCGGCCGGCCTCCCGTCGGCCGGGATCATGATCGAGATCCCCGCTGCCGCGCTCAGGGCCGCCGATCTCGCCCCGGCCGTGGACTTCTTCTCCATCGGGACCAACGACCTCGCGCAGTACGTCTTCGCGGCCGACCGGGAGGTGGGGGCGCTGGCGGTCTACCAGGACCCCTGGCAGCCCGTCATGCTCGACCTCGTCGCGATCGCCGCCTCGGCGGGCGTCCCGTGCGGGGTCTGCGGAGAGGCGGGGTCCGATCCCGCGCTCGCCTGCGTGCTGGTCGGCCTCGGCGTGACGTCGCTGTCGATGGGCGCGCCGGCGCTGCCGTGGGTACGGGCCACGCTGGCGCGCCACACTCTCGGCCAGTGCAGGGCCGCCGCCGCTGCCGCGCGCGCCACGAGCACCGCCGAGGCCGCCCGCGCCGCCGCCCGCGCGCACCTGCCCGGACTCGCCGGCCTTTCTCTTTGAGCCTCTTCGAGCGCTGACCCGCGAGCAGCGGGTCCCGCGTCCCGAAACGGCGAGCCCGCCACGCGACGACGCCGATACGGTTGAGGCCATGGGTGGACCTCTGCGCGCGGCGGCGCTTGTGATGATCGTGTCGATGGCCGCGGGGTGCGCGGGGGCGTCCTCCGAAGCGGCGCGTACCCCCGCGACCACGGCCACGAGCGCGCCGCCCCGGCCCACCCTGGCCGCCACCTCGCCCGAGGCCGGCACGGCCCCCAGCCCGTCGCTCCCGGCGAGGCTCGCCGGGATGAGCGTTGAGGACAAGGTCGGGCAGCTCTTCATGCCCGTCCTGTACGGCTCGCGCGCCGACGGGGCCCACGGCGACAACCAGGCGAGGTTCGGCCTGGCCACTCCCGAGGCGGTGATCCGCAAATACCATCCTGGCGGCGTCATCCTGTTCCCCTGGGCGGGCAACGTCGCGGACGTCGGGCAGATCGTCAAGCTGACCCGCGGCCTGCAGAGGGCCTCCGAGATCCCCCTGATCATCGGGGCCGACCAGGAGAACGGCCTGGTCTCGCGGCTCAGCCCCCTGGTAACCGACGTGCCAGGGAGCATGGCCATCGGCGCCACGCGCGACCCGGCCGACGCCCGTACGGCCGCTCGGGTGACCGGCGAGGAACTGCGCGCCCTCGGCATCAACGTCGACTTCGCGCCGGTCGCCGACGTCAACGTCGACCCGGCCAACCCGGTGATCGGCTCCCGCTCGTACGGGTCCGACCCCGCGCGGGTGGCGGCCATGGTCGGGGCCGCCGTCGACGGGTTCCACGACGCGGGCGTGGGCAGCGCGGCCAAGCACTTCCCCGGGCACGGCGACACGCGGGTCGACAGCCACAGCGGCCTGCCGGTGATCCGGCACTCGCGGTCGCAGTGGGAGAAGCTCGACGCGCCGCCGTTCAGGGCGGCGGCCAGGCACGGGGTCGACATCGTGATGTCCGCCCATGTCGTGATGCCGAAGCTCGATCCGTCGGGCGATCCCGCGACTCTCTCCAAGCCGATCCTGACCGGGTTGCTCCGTGAGAAGCTCGGCTACGACGGCGTGGTCACCACCGACGCCCTCGACATGAAGGGGGTGCGGGAGAGGTACGGCGACGCGGAGGTGGCCGTGCGGGCGATCCTCGCGGGCGTGGACCTGCTGCTGATGCCGCCGGACTTCCCCAAGGCCTACGGCGCGGTGCTCGCCGCGGTCAAGTCCGGGCGCATCTCGCGCGCGCGGCTCGACCGGTCGGTCACGCGCCTGCTGGCGCTGAAGGCCTCCAGGGGGATCCTGGAAGGCCCCATGGCGGACGCCGGCAAGGCCGCCGGGATCCTGCGCTCCGACGAGCACCGCAAGGCGGCCCAGGGCATCGCCGACCGTTCCGTGACGCCCGTGAAGGGGGCGGGCGGCCTTCCCGTGAAGGGCGACGTGCTGGTCACAGGCCCGGCGGGCAGGCGTCTCGCGGGCATGCTCGACGGCGCGTCGGCGGCGGGCACCGGGGACACCCCGACCGCCGCCCAGATCGCGAGCGCCCGAGCGGCCGCCGCGGGCGCCGACACCGTGGTCGTCACCACCAAGGACGCGGGCCCGGCCCAGGCACGGCTCCTGTCCGCGATGGCCGCCACCGGCAAGAGGGTCGTCGTGGTCTCCATGGGCGCTCCGTACGAGCTGGCGCGGCTTCGGGGCTATGACACGGCCCTGGCCGTCTACTCCGACGGCGAGGCGTCTCTCAGGGCGGCCGCCAAGGCTTTGACCGGGCATCTCAAGCCCAGGGGGGTCCTTCCGGTGGGGCTGGGGATCCGGTAGGAACCGGCTTCGGCTTACTCTGAAAGGCCGAGCCGGACATAAGGAGCAGACGTGGTAAAGGGTGTGCTTATCGACTGGGGCGGCGTGCTCACCACCAACCTCCAGGAGGCCATCGCCGAATGGCTCGCCGCCGACGCGATCGACGACGCGCACTACCGTGACCTGATGCGCCAGCTCATACGCCATGCCTACGAGGGGAGCGTCGACGGGGAGAGCCCGATCCACGCCCTTGAGCGGGGAGAGATCGACGCGGCGGAGTTCGAGCGTGACCTGGCGGCCAAGCTCGTGACGCTCGACGGCGGTTCGCCGATCGCCGAAGGGCTGCTGGCGCGGATGTTCGCCGGGTTCCGGCCGGTGCCGACCATGTACGAGATGCTGCGCGCGGCGCGGGCGGCGGGCCTGTCGACCTGCCTGCTCTCCAACTCCTGGGGCGACCACTACCTCAGGGACGGCTGGGACGACTACTTCGACCAGGTCGTGATCTCGGGCGAGGTCGGCATGCGCAAGCCCGAGCCACGGATCTTCCACCACGCCCTGGGCCTGGTGGGGCTGCGCCCGCAAGAGTGCGTCTTCATCGACGACATCGAGGCGAACATCGTGGCGGCCCGCTCGCTCGGCATCGTCGGCCTGCACCACCGCGACGCCGACGCGACCATAGCGGCGGTGGAGGCCCTGTGCCGCCTTCCCCTGCGCCCCGGCGTATGACCCGGCGCGCGCCGCGCGCCGGCTCGGGCCGTCCAGGGGGCACTATCTGAGGGCGGCCCGTGGTGGGTTTCGCGGGCCGCCTTGCGCGATCCTGTACGGACGGTGGCGCGGCGCCTGGCACACTCGTGGAGTTGATCGGCCGCCGCTCTGGCACCGATATCCGGAAATATCATGATTGAGGAACGAACGCATGCGCGTCTACCTGCCGTGCACCCTTCCCGCGCTGGCCCGTGTGGTCGCCACGGGGGAGGTCGGCCCGGCCCCGCTGACCGGCTACGCGGTGACCCCCGCACTGGTCGAGTGGTACGTCTCGGGTGACACCGAGGAGCTCGAATACGTCGCGCTGACGGACGCCGCCAGGGCGTCCCTGCGGATGCTGGCGGCCGACCGCGCGGACGGCGTGGAGGTCCCGGCACGACGCGTGGTGATCGCCGCCGAGGTGCCGGACGACATGGTGAAGGCCGGCACGGACCTTGAGGACCGCTCGCGGGTGCGGATCCCGGTCGCGGTGCCGATGAACAAGATCGCCGCCGCGCACGTGGACGACCCGCAGGCCGTGCCCGACGTGGAGACGGCGCTCGCGGCCGTCTTCGCGGCGGACGCGGGCGACGACGACGCCCGGTTCGAGGCCGACGGCGCCGAGGCCCACGAGCTGCTGTGGTACGCCACCCAGGAGATCCCCGACCTCCTCACCTGACCGGCCGGGCCCCCGGCCGCCGTTCCGCGTGACCGGGATGTGGTCACAGTGCCACCCCTATATTCCAATGCTTGGTGCAAGGGGTTCGTTTATTCTGGACCTTGTTATGAAGCACATCATCTGGGATTGGAACGGCACGCTTTTCCACGACATCGAAGCCGTGGTGGGAGCCACGAACGAGGTGTTCAGACCCTACGGCGTGGCCGCATTCGACAACGACGGCTTCCGGGCCGCCTACACCCGCCCGATCTGGGTCGCCTACGAGCGCATCCTCGGCCGGCCGATGTACGAGGGGGAGTGGGAGAGGCTCGACCAGGCGTTCCACGACCACTACCACCGGCTGATGCTCTCGTGCGCCCTCGCCGAGGAGGCGCTCGACTGCCTGCGCAGCTGGGCCGACTCAGGGCGCACCCAGTCGCTGCTGTCCATGTGGGCACACGACCGGCTGGTGAGCAAGACCGCCGAGCTGGGCATCTCCGAGTACTTCGCCCGCATCGACGGCCTGAGCAACGGCGCGCCGGGCGGGGGCAAGGCCGAGCACATGGTGGTCCACATCGAGTCGCTCGACGTGAAGCCGTCCGAGATCCTCGTGATCGGCGACAGCATCGACGACGCTCACGCGGCCGAGCATGTCGGCGCCCACGCGGTCCTGTACACCGGAGGCATGACCAGCCGCGCCGAGCTCGCGGCCTCCGGCTTCCCGGTCGTCGAGTCCCTGTCCAAGGCCTTCGACCACGCCAAGTGACCGGGCCCGCGACGGGAGCGGCCGTCCGGGACATTCCTCTCGACGGGTGACGAGTTGGGCATGGGTCGGCGTCGGGGGCGCGCGATCGTCGTACTCTGAGCGCGCACCCCTCACGCCTTCGGAGGCCCCCCATTAACCGTCTCGTGCTCTGGAACGTCGACCTCACCCTGGTCGACGTGGCGATCGTCACCCGTGACGCCTACGCCGACGCGTTCCGGCAGGTCACCGGGCGCCCGCTGGTGAAGCTGGCGCCCGCGATGGGCCGCCCCGACTCGGAGATCATCTTCGAGACGCTCGCCATCAACGGCATCGTGACCGGTGACGATCACCTTCCCCGGTTCATCGACGCCCTCTCCGCCGCGTTCGCCGCCCGGCGCAAGCGTCTCGACAAGGACGGGCGCGCCATGCCCGGCGCCAAGGACGCGCTGAAGGCCGTGGCCAGGCTCGAAGGGGTGGTCCAGTCGGTGCTCACCGGGACCGTCAAGGCCAACGCCATGCTCAAGCTGAAGGCGTTCGGCCTGGAGAAGTACGTCGACTTCGAGGTCGGCGGGTACGGCGAGGAGGTCTACCCCAAGGCGACGCTCCTCCAGGTCGCCCAGGGCAGGGTCAAGCAGATGTACGGCTTCGCCTGCGACGGGTCGAACACGGTGCTGATCGGCGACTCGGCCAGAGACGTGCAGGCCGCCCGCATCGCCGGAGCCGCGATGATCGCCGTGGCGTCGGGCCGCTCGACCTCGGCCGAGCTGCGCGAGGCGGGCGCGGACATCGTGCTGCAGGACCTGGCCAACGCCTCCGAGGTGGTCGCGGCGGTCGCCCGCCTCACCAGCCCCCTCGACCGGAAGTCCGCCTGACCCAGAGGCCGTGGATTGAGTCCGCATCGGCCACGAGCCGGCCGCGCCGTGCCCGGCAAGGGGATTACCAGGCCGGTGGGCGCCGATGTGTGGGCGGGCGGGATGGCGGCGGGGCGGGGGGCTCCGACAGGATGGGGCCATGGTTGAGGAAGGTGCGTTGCTCTGGGAGCCGTCCCCCGAGGTGATCCGCGACGCGAAGGTCACCCGGTTCGCCACGTGGCTGGGGCGTTCCGAGCACGGTTACGAAGATCTGTGGCGCTGGTCGGTCGAGGCTCCTGAAGAGTTCTGGACCTCGGTCTGGGACTATTTCTCGGTCGTCGGCGACCGTGGCGACGGGCCCGTCATCAGCGGGACGATGCCGGCCGCGAAATGGTTCGGGGGATCGACCCTGAACTACGCGGAGAACGCGTTGCGCGGAGACCCCGGCCGCCTCGCCGTGATCTCGCGCGACGAGGCGGGCGACCGGCGCTCGTTCACGTACGGCGAGCTCGCGGAGGAGGTCGCCCGGGTCAGGGCGGGCCTGGTGCGGCTCGGGGTCACCCGGGGAGACCGCGTCGCGGGGTATCTTCCCAATGCCCCTGAAGCACTGATCGCCTTCCTCGCCACCGCGAGCCTCGGCGCGATCTGGTCGTCCTGCTCGCCCGATTTCGGCGCCTCCAGCGTGGTCGACAGGTTCACGCAGATCACGCCCAAGGTGCTGATCGCGGTCGGCTCCTACAGCTACAACGGCCGCTCCTTCGACCGGTCGGCCGTGGTGGCCGACATCGCGGCCAAGCTCCCGAGCCTGGTCGCGACCGTGATGGTCGGCACGGACTCCTGGGACGGGCTGCGGGCCGAGCCCGCGCCGCTCGCCTTCGAGCCCGTGCCGTTCGACCATCCGCTCTGGATCGTCTACTCCTCGGGCACCACGGGGCTGCCCAAGCCGATCGTCCACGGCCACGGCGGCATCGTGCTGGAGCACCTGAAGGCGCTCACCTTTCATCAGGATCTAGGCGAAGGCGACGTGTTCCTCTGGTACACCACGACCGGCTGGATGATGTGGAACTACCTGGTGGGAGGCCTGCTCGTCGGCGCCACCGTGGTCCTCTACGACGGCAGCGCCACGCACCCCGGACCCGACGCGCTCTGGCGGCTGGCGGCCGAGGAGGGTGTCACCTACTTCGGCACCGGCGCGCCGTACATCATCGCCTCCATGCGCGCGGAGCTGAGCCCGTCCGGCCTGGAGAGGCTCAGGGGGGTCGGCTCGACCGGCTCGCCGCTGCCGCCCGAAGGGTTCGGCTGGCTGTACGACGTCCTGCCGGGCGTCCAGCTCGGATCGTTCTCCGGCGGCACCGACGTGTGCACGGGGTTCGTGGGCGCGGTGCCCGTGCTGCCGGTCAGGGCGGGGGTGATCCCCTGCCGCTGCCTCGGCGCGTCCGTCGAGTCCTACGACCCGGAGGGCGATTCGGTGGTCGGCGAGGTCGGCGAGCTGGTGGTGACCCGGCCCATGCCGTCGATGCCCGTCATGTTCTGGAACGACCCCGACGGCGCCCGCTACCAGGAGAGTTACTTCGCCGACTATCCGGGCGTCTGGCGGCACGGTGACTGGATCAAGATCCAGCCTGACGGTTCCTGCGTGATCTACGGCAGGTCCGACTCCACGCTGAACCGCGGCGGGGTGCGCATGGGGACCAGCGAGTTCTACCGCGTCGTCGAGCGGTTCCCCGAGATCGAGGACAGCCTGGTCATCGACACCGGCCAGCTCGGGCAGGAGGGCCGGCTGCTGCTGTACGTGACGATGTCCGAGGGCGGCACGCTGACCGACGCGCTGGTGACGAAGCTCAAGGAGGCCATCAGAGGCGAGCTGTCCCCGCGCCACGTGCCGAACGAGATCCGCGAGGTGCCCGGCATCCCCCGCACGCTCAGCGGCAAGAAGCTGGAGGTGCCGGTAAGGAAGATCCTTCTCGGCACCCCCGTGGAGAAGGCCGCCAACACGGGCGCCATGGCCAACCCCGAGGTGCTGAAGCACTTCGTCCCGTGACCGGCCCCGGTCAGACGGCCTGCGGGAAGCGGAAGAGGCGCCCGGGGTCGTAGGCGGCCTTCACCTTGGCGAGGCGGCCGGCGTTGGCGCCGTAGTAGGCCTGACGCCAGCCGCTCAGGGCCGGGTCGATGTAGTTGACGTAGGCGTGGTCGCCGAAGTGCGGAGCCATGGCGGCGTGCGCGCCGCGCAGCCAGGCGGCCGCGCCCGCCATGTGCGCGTAGTACTGCACGCTGAACAGCGCCGTGCGGTGCGGGAACGCGGTCGCTCCCGGCCGTACCCGCCCGACCGCGCCGCCGAGGGCGTCGAGGAGCACGGCGTGCCGTCCCGGGCGGGCCGTCTGGTCGACCAGGGCGCCGATGCCCGCGGCCGACAGGGGCCCGTAGGCCATGTGCGACTTGGCGCTGAACGCGTCGCGCGGGAAGCGGCCGTCGGCCGTCTGCCCCGGAAGGCTTCCCGGCCGGTGGCACTGGGACACCGTGCGGGTCGAGCAGCCCGCCTCGATCATCATGGCCTGGCGGTAGGACGTCTGGGTGACGTAGCGGGTGGAGGGCTGGGCGCCGATCTTTCCGATCAGCGGTTCCAGCCGGCGCTCGCAGTCCGCCCGCGATCCGAGGTAGAGGCCGCCGATCTGCAGGTCCAGCGAGGGATCCCGGGTCAGGTGGAGGTTGGACCACATGGCGTCCGGTTCGAAGGGCGCCCACGCCTGCCAGGCGGCGATCGCCTTGCGGGCGCGCGACCACGGCCAGTGCAGGAAGAACAGCGTGACGTCGCGCGTGGCGTGCGTGCGGAAGGTGAACGACACGGCGACGCCGAAGTTGCCCCCACCGCCGCCGCGCGAGGCCCAGTAGAGCTCGGGCTCGTGGTCGGCGTCACAGGTCAGCACCCGGCCGTCGGCGGTGACGATCTGGAGCGATTCCAGCGCGTCGCAGGTCAGGCCGTACTTCCTGGCGACGACGCCGATGCCCCCGCCCAGGGTCAGTCCGGCGATGCCCACCGTCGGGCAGGAGCCGCCCGGTATGCTCACTCCATGCGAGGCCAGCCGGTCGTACACGTCGACCAGTTGCGCGCCCGCGCCCACGACCGCGCGCCCCGATGTGGCGCGCACGCCGTTCATGCGCGAGACGTCCACGACGAGACCCGTCCCGGACGACCAGCCCGCATAGCTGTGGCCGCCCGACCGCGAGGTCACCGGCACGCGGAGCCGCTTGGCGAAGGCCAGGCACTCGGCCACGTCCGACGGGTTCGCGCAGTACGCCACGGCGGCGGGCTGTATGCCGTCGAACGAGGGGTTGTACAGACGGCGGGCCGTGTCGTACGAGGCGTCCCCGGGGCGGATCAGGCGCCCGGCCAGGCCCTTGCCCAGGGAGGTCCAGTCCGACGGCGAGGGGCCCGTCCGCGCCGTGGTCCCGGTGGCGGCGCGCGCGGCCGCCCCGGTGTTCCCGCAGGCGCTCGCCACCGCCGTGGCTGCGACGGCGGAGGTGGCCGAGGCGCGGAGGAAACTCCGGCGGTCGAGCGCGGGGCGCATGGTCACTCATCCCCCAAGAACGGGTCATCGGTCGCGAAAGGTCGCGCTCGTTGAGTGAGACGTCCGCGAGGGTGGCTTGGTTTATCACAGATCGGTCACGGCGCACGTGATGGGGTCGAAGGCTCGTCCGATCAGGGAATTGCGCACGATTCCGGACAAGTTGACGTTTCACGTGTGATGGGCTGATATCGGGTACGGCCAGAGAGGACCCGGTCAACGGAGACCGGGGTCTGGGTCGTGACCATCTGGAACGAAGGCGAACCCTCACAAAGGAGTGAGAGCGACATGCCGCTCGACGAGGCAAAGGACCGGCTTCTGCGGTCCGCTGCTGAACTGTGTGCAGAGACCCCGGACGGCGATCACCTCGACGGTGAGAGCATCCTTGAGTTTCTGCGGCTCTACTACCGGCATGTCGCGCCAGAGGATGTGATCGACCGCGAGCCCGTGGAGCTGTACGGGCCGGCCATGGCGCACCGGCGGCTCGCCGACTACCGTCCGCAGGGCCGGGCCCTGGTCCGCGCCTACACTCCGACGGTCGAGCAGCACGGCTTCGACCTCGGGAACTCCGTCGTCGAGGTGGTCACCGACGACATGTCCTTCCTCGTCGACTCGGTCACCATGGAGCTCGACCGTCACGAGATGGGCGCCCACATCATCGTGCACCCGCAGATGAGGGTCCGCCGCGACATGACGGGCAAGATGCTCGGCCGCGAGCAGGCCGAGCTCACCGGTCAGGTGCTGGTCGAGTCGTGGATGCACATCGAGATCGACCGGCAGGGCGACCCCGAGGTGCTCGCGGGGCTGGAGAGGGACCTGCAGCGGGTCCTGCAGGACGTCCGGTACTCCGTCGAGGACTACCCGAAGATGCGGGCCCTGGCCCTCCAGATCGCGGGCGACCTGGAGGCCGCCCCGCCGGAGCTCCCGCCCGGAGACCTGGAGGACAGCCTGGAGCTGCTCCGCTGGCTCGCGGACGGGCACTTCAACTTCCTCGGATACCGCGAGTACCGCCTGGAGATGGGCCCCGACGGCGACGGGCTGCGCGCCCTGCCCGGCACCGGCCTCGGCATCCTGCGGGCCGACAAGGCCGGCTCGGCCAGCTTCGCCGCGATGTCCCCCGAGCTGCGGGCGAAGGCCCGTGAGAAACAGCTGCTCGTCGTGACCAAGGCGAACAGCAGGGCGACCGTGCACCGGCCGGCCTACCTCGACTACATCGGCGCGAAGCTCTTCTCGCCCGAGGGCGAGGTGATCGGCGAGCGCCGCTTCCTCGGCCTGTTCTCGCACATGGCCTACAGCGAGTCGATCTCGCACATCCCGGTGCTGCGGCACCGGCTCCAAGAGGTGCTCGACAAGGCCGGGCTCACCGCCGACAGCCACGACGGCAAGGACCTCATCGAGATACTGGAGACCTACCCGCGCGCGGAGCTGTTCCAGGTGTCGGCCGACGACCTGGTGCCGATGGTGCTGGGCGTGCTGCGCCTGCGCGAGCGCAAGCGGGTCAAGCTCTTCCTGCGCCGCGACGACTACAACCGCTACATCTCCTGCCTGATCTACCTGCCGCGTGACCGGTACACCACCGACGTCCGCCTGCGGATGCAGGACATCCTGATCCAGACGCTCGGCGGCACGACCCTCGACTACAGCACGATGATCGGCGAGTCGCCGCTGGCCCGCCTGCACGTGGTCATCCGGGGTGAGCGCGGCAAGCCGATGGGCGGCGCCGATGTGAACCTCGCGGAGCTGGAGGCCCGCATCGCGGCCACCACCCGCTCCTGGAAGGAGGACCTCGCCGCGGCGATCGGCGAGTTCTCCCCGGAGAAGGAGGCCACGTCGCTGACCCGCCGCTACGCCGCGGCGTTCCCCGAGGGTTACAAGGAGGACTTCAGCCCCCGTACGGCCGTCGCGGACCTGTACCGCCTCGAACGGCTCTCGGACGCCCCCGGCCAGATCGGGATGGATCTGTACGAGCCGCGCGACCGGACCCAGGGCGAGCGGCGGTTCAAGATCTACCGCATCGGCTCCGCGATCTCCCTCTCCGAGATCCTCCCCCTGCTGTCGCGCATGGGCGTCGAGGTGGTGGACGAGCGGCCGTACCAGATCACCAGGAAGGGCGAGCGGCCCGCCTGGATCTACGACTTCGGCCTGCGGTGCCCCCACTCGGAGGTGGTCGACCACGAGCAGTTCAAGCGGCTGTTCCAGGACGCCTTCGCGGCGCTCTGGCGCGGTGAGATCGAGAGCGACGGCTTCAACGGGCTCGTGCTCGGCGCCGGTCTCACCTGGGAGCAGGCCCAGATCCTGCGGATTTACGCGAAGTACCTCCGCCAGGCGGGCATCGCCTTCAGCCAGCGCTACATCGAAAAGGTGCTCCTCGGGAACATCCGGCTGGCCAACCTCCTCGTCCGCCTCTTCGAGTCCAGGCTGGACCCGCGCCGCACGGACGACGCGCGGGAGGACCTCAGCGAGGCCCTGCACGAGGAGGTGCTCGCCGCCCTGGACGAGGTCGCCTCGCTGGACGAGGACCGCATCCTGCGGGCCTACCTGGAGATGATCCTCGCCACGCTGCGCACCAACGCCTTCCAGCGGGTGGACGGCAAGCGCAAGCCGTACATCTCCATCAAGTTCGACTCCTCGGCGATCAGCGTGCTGCCGCTGCCCCGGCCCAAGTACGAGATCTTCGTGTACTCGCCGAAGGTGGAGGGCGTTCACCTGCGGTTCGGCAAGGTCGCGCGGGGCGGCCTGCGCTGGTCGGACCGCATGGAGGACTTCCGGACCGAGGTCCTCGGCCTGGTCAAGGCCCAGATGGTGAAAAATACGGTCATCGTGCCTACTGGGTCCAAGGGTGGCTTTGTCGTGAAGAAGCCGCCGGTGGGCGGCGGGCGCGACGAGCTCATGGCCGAGGGCGTGGCCTGCTACCGCCAGTTCATCTCGGGCCTGCTCGACATCACCGACAACCTGGTCGACAACAAGGTGGTCCCGCCCGCCGACGTCGTGCGGCACGACGGCGACGACACCTACCTCGTCGTCGCGGCCGACAAGGGCACCGCGACGTTCTCCGACATCGCCAACAGCGTGTCCAAGGACTACGGGTTCTGGCTCGGCGACGCCTTCGCCTCCGGAGGCTCCGTCGGCTACGACCACAAGGCCATGGGCATCACCGCGCGGGGCGCGTGGGAGTCCGTCGCCTACCACTTCCGCTCGCTGGGGATCGACGTCCAGACCACCGACTTCACGGTGGCGGGCGTGGGCGACATGTCGGGCGACGTCTTCGGCAACGGCATGCTGCTTTCCCAGCACATCAAGCTGGCCGCGGCCTTCGACCACCGGCACATCTTCGTCGACCCCTCGCCGGACGCCGCGCGCGGCTTCGCCGAACGGTCGCGTCTGTTCGCCCTGCCGCGCAGCTCCTGGGCCGACTACGACACCAAGCTGATCTCCACCGGCGGCGGCGTCTGGCCGCGTACGGCCAAGTCGGTGCCGGTCTCCCCCCAGATGCGCGCGGCGCTCGGCCTCTCCGACGGGGTGTCGGCGCTTACCCCGAATGACCTGATCAACGCCATCCTGAAGGCCCCGGTCGACCTGCTCTGGAACGGAGGCATCGGCACCTACGTCAAGGCGTCCTCCGAGAGCCACGCCGACGTCGGCGACAAGGCCAACGACTCACTGCGCGTCAACGCCGCCGACCTGCGGTGCAAGGTGGTCGGCGAGGGCGGCAACCTCGGCCTGACCCAGCTCGCCCGCATCGAGTTCGCGCTGAACGGCGGGCTCGTCAACACCGACTTCATCGACAACTCGGCCGGCGTGGACACCTCCGACCACGAGGTGAACATCAAGATCCTGCTCGACCGCGTGGTGCGGGACGGCCGGCTCACCGACCAGCAGCGTGACCAGCTCTTCCTCGACATGACCGACGAGGTGGCCGGGCTCGTGCTCGGCGACAACCAGGCGCAGAACGTCGTGCTGGCCGCCGCGCGGGCCCAGGCCCCCGAGATGCTGCACATTCACTCCCGCTACCTCCGCAAGCTGGAGCGCGAGGGCCTGGTCAACCGGGAGCTGGAGGCGCTGCCCTCCGACAAGATGCTGGCCGAGCGGCGCCAGGCCGGGCTCGGGCTCACCGCTCCGGAGTTCTCGGTGCTGCTCGCGTACACCAAGCTGGTGGCCGACCACGAGCTGCTCGCCTCCGACCTGCCCGACGACCCGTACCTGGAGTCGTGGCTGGTGGGCTACTTCCCCTCGGCTCTGCGAGAGCGGTTCCGCACGGCCATGGACGCCCACCCGCTGCGCCGCGAGATCATCACCACCCGCGTGGTGAACGACCTGGTCAACGCGAGCGGCACCACGTTCATGTTCCGCTTCGGCGAGGAGACGGGCGCGTCCACCCCCGACATCGCCAGGGCGTATCTGGTGTCCAGGGAGGTCTTCGAGCTGCCGAGCTTCCGGCGGGACGTCGAGGCGCTGGACAACAAGGTGGACACCGCCACCCAGCTCGCCATGCTGCTGGAGGGCCGCAAGCTCGCCGAGCGGGGCGCGCGCTGGCTGCTCGGCAACCGCAGGCCCCCGCTCGACCTGGCCTCCACCGTGA
Source organism: Sphaerisporangium sp. NPDC049003 (assembly GCF_043197795.1). Lineage (NCBI taxonomy): Bacteria > Bacillati > Actinomycetota > Actinomycetes > Streptosporangiales > Streptosporangiaceae > Sphaerisporangium > Sphaerisporangium sp. NPDC049003. Next base: position 101,510 of record NZ_JBICTU010000007.1, on the reverse strand, counting down.
GGTTCTTCGTCGAGGGCGCCGACGGGCTGCTGCCGCATCTGCCCAAGCTGCTCACCGGGCCCGACCTCACGGCCTTCGAGGAGCGCCGCGACGGGTTCCTGGCACGGGGCGTGCCCGCGGAGCTGGCCGAACGCGCGGCGGTGATGGTGCCGGCGTACTCGACCTTCGACCTCGTGGAGATCTCCTCGCGTACCGGCCGTCCCGTGCTCGACGTCGCGGAGGTCTACTTCGACCTGGCCGAGCGGCTCCAGCTCGCCCGGCTGCGCGAGCGGGTCATCGCCCTGCCCCGCGACAACCGGTGGAACTCCATGGCGAGGGCCGCGCTGCGCGACGACCTGTACGCCGCGCACGCCACGCTCACCCGTGACGTCCTCACGCACAGCGAGCCGGGGCTGACGCCCGAGGAGCGCCTGGCCCGCTGGTCGGAGGCGAACTCCGCGGCCGTCGCGCGTGCACGCCAGACGCTGTCGGAGATCTGGGAGAGCGACCACTTCGACCTGGCCACGCTGTCGGTGGCGCTCCGCGCGGTGCGCACCCTGGTCGCGACCAGCAACCTGCCCCACGCCGAGGGCTGACCTCTCACGCGCCGGGCGGCGTCACTTGTCGCTGACGCCGGTGGCGGCGCCGTCGAATCCGATGATCTTCGCGGGTTCGGCGGCGCCCCTGCGCAAGACGTGGCTGACGTACTGCTGCGTCTCGACCACCCGGAGCGTGTTCGGCACCACGACGCTGCCGACGGCCCAGCGAACCTCCTTGGGCACGGGCACGAGCCCGTCGGCGTGCTTGATCTTGGCCTGCCGGAGCGTGGTGCGCGTCAGGGAGTACAGGATGACGGCTCCGCCGTCGGTGGTGCGCAGGGCGAAGATGGGGAAGGCGGTCGCGGCGAAGAGCGAGTCGTACAGGAACCCGCGCAGCTTGGCCTCGGGCTGGATCTTCTTCACCTCGGTGAAGTAGCCGGTGGTCTGCGGGCCGGCCGCGATCAGGCCCGCCGCGAACCCGCCGGGGCCCTCCTCGGCGATCGTCGCGTGCAGCGGCGCCATGAGGTGCGGGCTGATCGCGATGGAGTCGTCGCGGGTGGCCAGCGGGGTGGCGTACCCCCGGGAGTCCAGGCTGACCTCAGGTGGCTTCGTGCCGGGGTAGAGCAGGGACGCGAAGCTGAGCTGCCAGCGGGAGATCTCGTACTGCTTCATGAAGGCGAGCACCGCCGTGCGGCTCGCCCCGTCGGCGTCCCGCCGCTCGACGACCGCGGCGAACCAGTAGGGGAACCGGTCGAGCTGCGGGACCAGCAGCTTCGGCCTCCCCCAGGTGTAGCGGGGCGGCTTCATGCCGGTCGACTGGAAGGCGGTCGCGGTGATCAGGCTCTGCGCGCCCTGCACCTGCTGGAGTGCGTAGGACTCGTCGCCCGACGCCCGCAGGACGTCGTCCGTCTGGAGGATCTCGCGCATCACGTCCGCCGCCTCGGTGAGCGTGACCGCGGGGGAGTCCGTGGCCGTCGGCGAGGCGGAAGGAGACGGGACGGGCGTGGAGGCGCCGGTGGACGCCGAGGTGGCGGCGACGGGGCTGCGCCGGATCTCGTGCCCGCCGGACGCGCACGCGGCGGCCGTGACGGCGGACAGGAACATCGCCAGGACCGCACGCATGGTCCGGTTCACGCTCGCCTCCCGATGGGTCCCCCGCAGACCGCCCATGCTAGCCACGCGCGAGGTGCCTCCGGTGTCGCGTACCCTTGGCAGATGTGGCAGCCATCGATCCCGCAGAAGAGATCAGCGAGCTTACCGGCACACTGAAGGGCATTCAGGACGTGCTGGACCTCGACGTTATGCGAAAGCAGATCGCCGAGTTGGAGGAGCAGGCTGCCGCGCCAGACCTGTGGAACGACCCTGAGCAGGCGCAGAAGGTCACGAGCAAGCTCTCCCACATGCAGGGCGAGCTCAACCGCGTCGAGGGCCTTCTCCGCAGGCTGGACGACATCAACGTCCTGTACGAGCTGGCCGAGGCCGAGGACGACGCCGAGACGCGCGAGGAGGCCGGGCGGGAGCTCGCGTCCCTGCGCACCGACGTCAACGCCCTGGAGGTGCGCACGCTGCTCGCCGGGCCGTACGACGCCCGCGAGGCGCTCATCACGATCAACTCCCAGGCCGGCGGCGTCGACGCGGCCGACTGGGCGCAGATGCTGCTCCGCATGTATCTCCGCTGGGCCGAGCGCAAGGGCTACTCCACCGAGGTGTACGACACCTCCTACGCCGAAGAGGCCGGCATCAAGTCGGCGACCTTCGTCGTCAAGGCGCCCTACGCCTACGGCACGCTGAGGGGCGAGCACGGCACCCACCGGCTCGTCCGCATCAGCCCGTTCGACAACCAGGGCCGCCGCCAGACCTCCTTCGCGGGCGTCGACGTGGTGCCGGTCGTCGAGCAGACCGATCACATCGACATCAACGAGGACGATCTGCGCATCGACGTCTACCGCTCGTCGGGTCCCGGCGGACAGGGCGTCAACACCACCGACTCGGCGGTGCGCATCACCCACCTGCCCACCGGCATCGTCGTCTCCTGCCAGAACGAGCGGTCCCAGCTCCAGAACCGCGCCTCCGCGATGACCGTGCTCCAGGCCAAGCTGCTGGAGCGCAAGCGGCAGGAAGAGGCCGAGAAGATGTCGGAGCTGCGTGGCGAGGCGACCACCTCGTGGGGCACGCAGATCCGCAACTACGTCCTCCACCCTTACCAGATCGTGAAGGACCTGCGCACCTCCGTCGAGGCGGGCAACCCCAGCGCCGTGCTCGACGGCGACCTCGACGAGTTCATCGAGGGCGAGATCCGATGGACGCGGCGCATCGAGTCGGGCGCGGCGGGCTAGCCCCTCGTACGGATCCCGGCGCTCCGGGATCCGTACCGGACGCCGTCAGGCGCCGTACAGGTGCTTCAGCGCCAGGGTCGCAGCGAGCAGGACAAACAGGATTATCGCGATGAGCATGGGGGAAAGACCCCCCAGCCCATGGTGATGGACCCTGGCCCTACTGGCCCGGCAGGCGGGGCAGCGGCCCTCCACGACTGGACCGGCGCACTGGGCACAGATGAGATGTTCGCAGCTCACGGGATATCTCCCTCTCCACGGTGATCGCTTTACCAGCCTGATAGCGAGTGTGGAATCGTTTTGTTTCCGTTATGGACGTTCCATGCCAGTGTTACCCCTAGACTGAGCCTCGGCCAACCGGAACGTCGATCAATGGTAAAGAGCGGCGCCCCCCGGCCGGCGAGCAATGCGCTGTGGCCCACGCGGCCACTTCCGCGACCGTCCTAACCCCTAGACTGGCATGCCGTGATGCGCCTGTGATCCATTTCGATAATGTCACCAAGGTCTACGTTAACCAGAACCGCCCTGCCCTCGACCACGTCAGCGTTGACGTCGACAAGGGTGAGTTCGTGTTCCTGGTCGGTCCTTCGGGGTCGGGGAAGTCGACCTTTCTCCGCCTGGTCCTGAAGGAGGAGCGCCCGAACTCGGGCGCTATACATGTCGCCGGGAAGGATCTGGCGCGCCTGTCGAACTTCAAGGTGCCGCATCTGCGCCGCCGCATCGGCTGCGTGTTCCAGGACTTCCGGCTGCTGCCCAACAAGAACGTCTACGAGAACGTGGCGTTCGCGTTGGAGGTCATCGGCAAGCCCCGGCGGTTCATCCGCAAGGTGGTGCCTGAGGTCGTCGAGCTGGTCGGCCTGGAAGGAAAGGCACACCGTATGCCCGACGAGCTGTCCGGAGGTGAGCAACAGCGGGTCGCCATGGCCCGCGCGTTCGTCAACCGCCCGATGATCCTGCTCGCGGACGAGCCCACGGGAAACATCGACCCCGCGACCAGCATCGGGATCATGAAGGTGCTCGACCGGATCAACCGGACCGGCACCACCGTCGTCATGGCCACCCATGACGCCGCCATTGTCGACTCCATGCGCAAGCGCGTGGTCGAGCTGGAGGACGGCAAGATCGTCCGAGATCAGTCACGCGGCGTCTACGGTCAGGCGTACTGATCACCAAGCGAGAGCAACAGGGGACACCCACAGCATGCGGGCAAACTTCATCTTCTCTGAGGTCTGGATCGGCCTTCGCCGCAACCTCACGATGACCGTCGCGGTCATCGTGACCGTGGCCATCGGCATGGCGCTGCTCGGCATTGGGCTGATGATCAACGCACAGGTCGGCAGCATGAGCAGCTACTGGTCCGACAAGGTCCAGCTGTCGGCGTTCCTGTGCAAGAAGAACGACCCGTTCCAGGCCTGCAAGGGCCGCGGCGCCGTCAGCGACCAGGAGAAGCAGGCGCTGAAGACGCAGATCGAGAGCATGGCCCAGGTGGACAGGGTCTCCTTCGAGGGCCAGGAGCAGGCCTACCAGAACTTCAAGGCCGCTTACAGCAGCAACAGCGTGTTCCTCTCCGCGGTCAAGGTCGACGACATGCCCGAGTCGTTCCGGGTCAAGCTGAAGAACCCCGATGACTACAAGGCCGTGTTCGACCGCCTCAGCGGCGCCCCGGGCGTGTCCAACGTGGTCAACGACCAGCAGTTGCTCGACAAGTTCTTCGGCCTGATGGACAAGCTGCGGTGGGCGGCGCTCATCGTGGCGATGATCCAGGTCTTCGCGGCGATCCTCCTGATCGGCAACACCGTGCGGCTGTCCGCGTACAACCGGAGGCGGGAGACCGGGATCATGCGCCTGGTCGGCGCCTCCAACCTCTACATCCAGCTACCGTTCGTCATGGAGGGCACCATCGCCGGCCTGGTCGGCGGCGTGATCTCCGCGATCCTGCTGATGCTGGCCAAGATCGTGTTGTTCGACGGGATGAAGAGCTACTTCGTCCTGTCCACGCAGCTAGGCTGGACCGAGGTCGCGCAGGTGATCACGTTGACGACCGTGGTCGGCGTGCTGATCTGTATCCTCGCCTCCTTCGTCACCCTCCGGCGATACCTGAGGGTGTGACACACCCCGGTAGGCTCGACGCTATGCCACGTGAGACCGGGCGCAAGCTCATCGCCCAGAACAAGCGTGCCCGGCACGACTATCAGATCGAGGACACCTACGAGGCGGGGCTCGTCCTGATGGGCACGGAGGTGAAATCCCTCCGTGCCGGCCGGGCGAGCCTGTCGGACGGGTACGCCCAGGTCAAAGATGACGAGGTGTGGCTGATGAACATCCACATCCCCGAGTACCACATGGGCACGTGGACCAACCACGCCTCGCGGCGCCCCCGCAAGCTCCTGCTCCACCGCAAGGAGATCGGGAAGATCATCAACAAGACCAAGGAGTCCGGTCTGACGCTGGTCCCCCTGTCGCTGTACTTCAAGGACGGCAAGGCCAAGGTCGAGATCGGTGTGGCGCGCGGTAAGAAGACCTGGGACAAGCGGCACGACCTCGCCGAGAAGCAGGCGACCCGGGAGATGGCCCGCGCCCTTCGTCACCGCAACCGATGAGGTCCGATCAGCCGTGCCGCTAGTCGTACGCATGAGAAGAACGCTGTCGGCGGGACTGTCGCTGGCCGTGGCCGTTCCCCTGCTGTCGGCCTGCCTCAGCGAGCCGTCGCCGCACGAGGCCGTCAGCCAGTTCCTGGTCGGATGGCAGACCGGCGACTTCGGCTCGGCCGCCGAGCGCACCGACGGCGACCCGAAGGTCGTCAAGAAGGCCCTGGAAGAGGCCGGCCTGCAGCTGGACGCCGCGTCGATCCGCTTCTCCCTCAAGGGGCTGCGGACCAACGGCGAGAACGCCGACGCGAAGTTCCGGGTCCAGGTCGACCTCGGGGACAACAACCCCATCTGGCAGTACGACAACGATCTGCCGCTGCACGTGGTCGACGGCACCTGGAAGGTCCGCTGGTCGCCGAGCGTCATCCACCCGCAGCTCCGTGAGGGGCAGCGCTTCGCGGTGGAGGTCTCCTCCATGGGCCGCCAGCCCATCGAGGACCGCAACGGTGACGCGCTCCAGAGGGAGGCGACGCTTTACGTCGCGGGTGTCTTCCCCGCCAGGGTCAAGGATCCTGTGGGCGTGTGCGAACGGCTCTACCAGGTGACCGGCTTCGCCCAAGATCGTCTGCTCAGCCGCATCAGGTCGGCCCCGCCCCAGACCTTCGTGCCGCTGGTGACGTTCGGCGGCACCAAGTACGCCCAGCTTCGCGACCGCCTGGACGAGATCCCCGACCTGAAGATCGACAAGAAGTCGCAGCCGGTCGCGCCCGCCCAGCCGGCCGACATCATCGGCAAGGTCGGCGCGATCACGCCAGAGACCGAGCAGCAGCTCGGCGGGCCGCAGCGCGCGGGTGACACCGTCGGCCAGGGCGGGCTGCAGAAGGCCTACCAGGACCAGCTCACCGGCTCCACCGGCACGAAGGTCATCACCTACGACCTGAAGACGAGCGAGCAGGTGGCCGAGCTGGCCCAGTGGCCCGGCAGGTCGAACACCACGTCGGTGAGGACCACCATCGACAGGGGCGTGCAGCGTTCCGCCGATCTCGCCGTCAGTGGCACGGTCCCCGCGACCCTGGTCGCGGTCAGGGCGTCGACGGGCGAGATCCTGGCCGTGAGCTCCCACGAGATGAACCAGGCGCGCGACGGGCTCAACGGCCGGTTCCCCCCGGGCACCGCGTTCTCGGTCGTCGCGGCTGAGGGGCTGCTCGCCGGGGGAGTCGATCCCAAGCAGAAGCTGCCGTGCCCCGTCGGCCGCACGGTCGGGGGCGCGCGGTTCGAGCAGGTCGCCGTGGGTCCCGTCGGCACGCCACCCACCATGGCCAGCGATTTCGCCAACGGATGCGTCACCGCGCTGGCGTCGCTGGCCCGCCGCGTCGACGCGGGCACGCTCACCGAGGCGGCCACCCGCTTCGGCATCGGCGGCGACTGGACCCTGCCGCTGCGGTCGTTCAGCGGCACCATCCCCAAGGCCACGAGTGACGCCGCCAAGGCGAAGATCATCGCTGGGCAGACCGTGCGGGTCAGCCCCCTGTCGATGGCCCTGGTCGCGGGTGCCGTGGCCTCCGGCACGTGGCGGCCGCCGACGCTGGTCACCTCTCCCGGCTCGCCCGACGCCTCGTCCGACGTCCCGCCCGCCACTCCGCCGAGCCCCGTTCCGCTGGACTCCCAGACGCTGACCAAGCTGCGCGCCCTCATGCGGTCGGGCGTCACCTCCGGTACGGCCGCGGCCGCCGCGGCGCCGGGCGACAAGGTCCACGGCGTCTCCGCCGCCATCACCTACACCGACAAGAAGCGCCCGAGGAGCCTCTCGTGGTTCGTCGGCTGGCAGGGCGACGTCGCCGTGGCCGTGCTCAGCGAGACGGCGACCGCGACTGCCTCCGCCCAGATCGCCGGTCAGTTCTTCCGCAGCGCCCGCACGGCCGCCTGAAAAAAATAGTTCCTGGGGCGAGCAACCTTTGGGGGCTTGACCTGCGTCTTTCTCGATGACTGGGCACCGCTTGGGGGTTGCGGGCTCAGTCGCCGTGATGAGACCAGGGCTTCATCTCGGGGGAAGCCCTGCCGTCCGGACCGGCTCGACCCTGCCGGTCGGCCCCCGGGGGCGTGCGCCATGTGCCACGCTTCCGGGGGTTTCGGCATGTACGGGCCGCTGTGCTGGGCATGCCGGGGAATCAAGTTCGCGCCACAGGCGTTCTCTAGAGTATCTTCTGGTTGTCCGGTCTTTCGCGAGGCCGGGCGACAACTCCACAGGGGGTGACTGGTTTCGACTTCGACATGTCGCGCCAGGGGAAGCGGGTCGAGGACTGCGGACATAACCTCGTTAACACTGTGACCGCAAAACAATAAGTGCCAATAACACGCGCACTCAGGGCCACATGGCCCTCGCCGCCTGAGCGAGGACCACGCCCTTGTCAGCCCGGGACCGCCTCCGGCCCGGACCTGGCATCGCTAGGAGGCTAAACCGATCGACCCGGTCACGGGGACGATAGGGAAACCTAACAGTGACTGAGCCCGTCGATGACATGCCTGTGTGATCATCGGGGCTGAGAAAATCGCAGCAGGCTGCACCCGGAGAAGCCCTGTCGTGGTGTTGAAGGACGCGGGTTCGATTCCCGCCACCTCCACCAGATCGCCAAGGGCGGTCGGTAAGCCCCAAAGGCCAACCGACCGCCCTTGATTCTTTCCGGCCCTGGCTTCTTCAAGTGGCCCATCGGGTATCAGAAGGTCATGATCACGCTTGGATCTGCTCGCATCCGCAGGACCTCCGGGACTCTGGAGTGGTCTCGCATCCATACGGCTGTGGTAGGGCAGATGTAGCCCACCAGCCGGTTGATGCTCTCGGCGTCCGCCTGCTCTGAACGGTCACGCACGGTAGCATGGCATGCGTACGCCCCGGATGACATCGCTTTCGAGCGGGCTCCGGGGCACAGCTCTTTCTGAGCCCGGTCGCTTGGGCCGGCCCGCTTCTCCACTGCTTCGAGTCGCTCACTCATACGCTCCCAGGTCTTTCACCTGTCGCGAACTTCGAGGCGACACGGATGGAGGCGGATTAGGTTGGGGTGATGGGCGATCTTCGGGTTGTGGGTGTCAACGGGATTCGGGTGGCCTACCAGGTGGCGGGGGACGCCGGTGCGCCGCCTCTGGTGCTCCTGCCGGGGCGGGGGCTCGATCACTCCGACTGGGCGCGCGTCGTCGACCGCCTCTCCGCTTCGTGGCGGGTCTACGCGCCCGACCTGCGGGGTCATGGGCGCAGCGACTGGCCGGGGGTCTACACGCTGGAGCTGATGCGTGACGATGTGGTCGCGCTGCTCGATCATCTGGAGGTGGATCGCGCGACGTTCGTGGCCCATTCGCTTGGTGGCATGGTCGCGGTCCTGATCGCCGAGGCGTATCCCGACCGGGTCGAGCAGATGGTGCTGGAGGATGTGCCCGCTCCCCATCCGGCGGGGCTGTCGTTGCCCGCGAAGCCCGAGGGAACGCTGTCGTTCGACTGGGCCATGGTCGAGCAGACCGCCTACCAGCGCGATCATCCCGACCCCGAGTGGCTCGAAGGGCTCGCGAAGATCACCGCGCCGACCCTCGTCATCGCCGGTGGCGCGCCCAGTCACCTGCCGCAGGATCAGGTCGCCGACCTGGCCTCACGTATCCCCGCTGCCCGGCTGGTGACGATCGAGGCGGGCCACGACGTCCACGCCAAGCGCCCGGAGGAGTTCCTCGCGGCGGTCACGGAGTTCCTCGAACGCTGAGCGGGCCGCGAGGCCGTACGACCTTGCGGAGAGGTGTGGGGCCGGAACGGTGAGCGGGGGCGGGGGGTTAGCGGTAGAGGCGGAGGGCGCCGGTGAGGGCCTGGTGGGCGATGGCGAGGACCTCGTCGGCCACGGCGGGCGACGGAGGTGGCGCGACGACCTGCACCATCTGGGTGCTGGGCTCGCCGACGTCGGGGAACAGCTCCCACTTCCACGCGGGGCTCGTGGGGTTGTCGAAGCGGTCCAGGGAGACGACGAGCGAGGCCATGCCGTCCCATCCCCACGGAGGCGTCCGCGGGAGCCGGGCCAGGCGGATCGAGGCCCGGGGAGCCGGACCGGCGGCGTCCGCCGCACCGGTCACCCCGAAAGTCGCCACGCCGCCGTCCCTCGGCGCACCGGGTAGGTCGGGGCGCGTCCGGGGGCGGAGGGTGGTCAGGCCGGCGCGGTCGGCGGCGGCGGTGAGCAGGGCGAGCGGGTCGTCCAGGCCGGCGAGGGAGGCCTGACGGTACGCGGTCGCCTGGCCCAGGAGAACGGCCTCGGCGAGTCGGTGGTCGGTACCGTGGAAACCTTGCCAGTCAGCCGGGCCGATGCCATGGCGCAGCCCGGCGGCGTGCAGGTCGGCCAGCACCGTGGAGGCGGCCTCCAGCACCGAGGGCGTGTAGACGGTTCGATAGTGCCCTCGCGCCGCCTGCTCGATCACCCGTCGCGCGGAGACGGATGTGGTGGTGGTCATCGGCTGCCATTCTCCATCGCGGTGATCAGCGGATTGAGAACCAAAGGGACATCTCACCCTTGACGTAAGGACTCTAGTCGTTCTTGATCCAATGGCGTAGCCGGGCCCGGGTTGCCCGGTCTCTCGTATCGGCTCTGTGAGCGAGGTGCGCGCCCCCGGCGTCCTGGTCTCGGGGCGTGGCCGGGTGAGGCAGGGGAGTGGGAGCCGCTGTCTATGCCTCGGCGCGGGTCATTTCCATGATCCAGTTGGTCTCCCAGTACTTGCCGCCGTCGGTGGAGAACGCCTGCTCCCATCGGGCGGAGGTCGGGGTGATCCCGGACCAGATGTACCGCACCCGTATGGGAACGCCCCGGTAGGTGTCGTCGGCGTAGAACACGCCCTCGCCTCCGTCGAAGTGGCCGACCACCGGCGGGTCGATCACGGCGGAGCGGCTGCTGGACCAGTACAGCGACCACTCCTCGCGCCCCGAGTCGTAGAGCCGGAGGGTCAGCCCCGAGAAGCCCCTGGTGGGAAAGTCGATCTCGTCCATGTTCCCGCCGCCGAAGATGCTCTTGGAGGTTGAGACGCCGGGGAACTCATCCCATTCCGTACACGCCGTCAGGCATTCCTTGAGCCGCCGGTTGGCCACGTTCCAGGTGCCGACGAGGAAGTCGAAGTCGTTCATGGGAGCCAAGCTAGGCCCGGATCGCTGACACCTACTGTCAGCGACCACCGCCGCGATGCGAGCGGCCACACCACGGGGAGCCGGAGACGGATCAGGTGCCCGAGAGGGTGCCGAGGATCACGGTGACGGTGTCCGACCTCCCGTTGGGATGGAGGATCTCGACCCTCGCCTGGGCCCCCGGCTTGAGGCCGGCGAGCACCTCGGAGAGCGTCGCGGCCGTGGGAGTCGGCCTGCCGTTGACGCTGACGATGATGTCACCGGGCTTGATGCCCGCCTTCGCGGCGCCGCTGCCCGGATCCACCTGGGCGATGCCCACGCCCACCGGCTGGCCGTCGGGCCCGACGACGGTGTTGACCCGCACCCCTAGGGCGGCGCGGCGCGTGTTGGTGACCTTGCCGCTCCTGATGATCTGCTCGGCGACGTCCTTGGCGGTGCTGCTCGGGATGGCGAAGCCGATGCCCGGGGCCGCGCCCCCGCCCAGCTCGGGGTTTATCGCGGCCAGCGTTGGGACGCCGATGACCTCGCCCGAGAGGTTGGTGAGCGCGCCGCCGCTGTTCCCCGGGTTGATCGACGCCGAGGTCTGGATGGCGTTGGTGATCGTGGCACCCGGTGACCCCTCGCCCTGGGGCTCGGTGACCGTACGGCCGAGCGCGGACACGATGCCGTTGGTCACGCTGCCCGACAGGCCCAGCGGGTTGCCCATGGCCAGCACGATCTGACCCACCTTGAGCTTGGTGGAGTCGCCGAACGTCGCCGGGGCCAGCCCCGATTTGTCGTTGACGCGGATGACGGCGAGGTCGCCCAGCGGGTACGACGCGACGAGCTTGGCCTTTCGGGGCTTGCCGCCCGTCGCGAGTATGACCTCGAAGTTCGTGGACTTACCCACAACATGGGCATTTGTCACGATATGGCCGTCAGTGTCGTATACGACGCCCGACCCGAGACCTCCCGACGTGTTGATCTGCACGATGGACGGAAGCACCTGGGCGATGACCCGCTCGTACGCCTGCTCCTCCGAGACCATCGTCGCGGGCGGCGGTGGCGGCGTGGTGGACCCCCCGGAGGCCCGGTGCGTCGAGGCCGGCGCTCCGGTGAGTCCGCAGCCGCTGAGCACCACCAGGACCCCGGCCACCCCGGCGGTGAGAGCGTGCCGGCCGATATGTCCGGTGCGCCGCGTACCTGGTGTCATCTCCATGGTCAAGGTGATGCCCGACCACACGGAAGATACTCGCTGTCAGCGGCCCATAGGTCGATCTTGCCAACGGTCCGGCCGGTCGGGCCCGCCCTGATCGGGCACGTCGGCGGTGATCATCGCGAGCATGTTGGCGACCCGATTTTCTTCGGTGCGGGCTCGCGCGTTCTACCTGCTGGAACGCGCTTTCTGCCGTCGCGGCCCGCGATGGCGGACCTCGTGGATCACGATTTGTGACGTAGTCTGCGGACATGGCGGACGGCGCTGGAAACTCCCCCAGCCGCCCTGGGCCGGGGCGGCCTCCGACGTACGTTCCCTCCTATGAAGCGCCGACCACCCCGATGCCGCGGGTGAGCACCGAGCAGGCACTCGCCATGGCCGAGGCGGCGAGGGCTCGGGCGTCCAAACGGCAGGAGCCCGGCGAAGCCGCCACGGACCCGGCAACCACGGACCCAGCGTCCACGGACCCGGCAACCACGGACCCGGCAACCACGGACCCGGCGTCCACGGATCCGGCGCCGGGCTCAGCGGCTCCGGATGAGAGCGCGCACGAGACCGCGGACCACAACGTGACGGCGAACGTCCGAAGGCCGACTGGACCGTTCCTCCGGCCGGACCGGTCCGTCGCCGGCTCGCCCGCCACCTCGGCCCGTCCCCATCCGGCCACATCGCGGCCCTCGGCCCGTCCCGGTCCCGCCACGCCAGAGCCCTCGGCCCCCGATCCGGTCACGCCGCGGGCCTCGGCCCGGCATGAGCCGCCCGCGCCGGGGCCGCCGTCGAGTTTCGGGGCTCTGGCCGGCGAGGCGAGGCCCGCCGCACCCCGCGCGAGGAAGCGGCCCCGCTGGTTCGCCAGGGCGATCTTCCGGATCGGTGACATCCCCATGAGAGCGGTGTACGGCGTCGGCGCCGCCATCGTCACGGGGATCATCGTGGTCCTGATCTTCATGCTGTTCGGCGGTGACATCCCCGGTGAGCAGGTACACGTGAGCCCGGCCCAGGCGGGCGGCCCCGCCGTGCCGAGCGCGCCGCCGAAGCCGACCCCGACCCCGATCGCGGTCCCGCCGGTCCCCGCCGCCAAGGCGATGACGGTCTTCTCCGGCGCGGGCACGCCGATCGCGTCGTACGTGGCCGACCGGACCGCCGGCCTCAGCTACGCCCAGTACGGCACCCCGTGGGCCAAGACCACCCGCGCCCCCTTCTCGGCGGCGCAGAAGGCCGGCTCGTCCGGGCAGGCGCTGATCGGCTCGGCCCCTGTGCCGGTCGCCGTTCCCAAGGCGCTGACGACGTACGAGGACTTCCGCAAGCTGGCGGGCAAGGCGGCGAAGTGGACGCTGCGCTACCAGCCCGCCGGGTCGAAGTTCACCTGGACCGTGTCGCAGCAGGCGCGGTACAACCTCGGATGGGTGCTCGGCTACAAGGTCAGCTACGTCCAGGGCGGCAAGAAGCACTCTTCGCAGGCCTACGTCATGGTCATCGCGACGGGCAAGAAGAAGCCCGCGATGCTGTTCGCGACCGTCCCCGACACCCGTACGGCGCTCTACCACGACCTGAACATGCTCTTCTGGACCGCCCGCGCGATCTAGTCCTTGGCCGCGAAACACCTGGTCAGAAGGCATCCGGGTGTCGGCGCGGCGATGGCGGGGGCCCGGGTTACCTTGGGGCGATGGACACTGGATTCGGCTACTTCGCGACGCATGACGCGGTCGCTCCCGACACCCTGGCCAGGCTGGTGGAAGAGCGCGGGCACGCGGCCGTGCTCTTCTCCGAGCACACCCATATCCCGGCCCACGCCGAGCTGCCGCGACGGCCCGAGAACGGCCCGCTCCCGCGCAAGTACTGGCACACCTACGACACCCTCACGACGTGCATGGTCGCCGGCATGGCCACCACCAAACTACGCGTCGGCACCGGTGTCTGCCTGGTGGTCCAGCATCATCCGATCACCCTCGCCAAGACGGTGGCCAGCATCGACCGCCTCACCGGCGGCCGCTTCGAGTTCGGCGTCGGCGCCGGCTGGAACGACCCCGAGATCCGCAACCACGGAGTCGACCCTTCCAGGCGGTTCGCCGTGATGAAGGAGCACGTCGAGGCGATGGAGCAGATCTGGACCCACGACGAGGCCGAGTACCACGGTGAGTTCGTCTCGTTCGATCCGATCTGGTCCTGGCCCAAGCCGGTCCAGCAGCCACACCCGCCGGTCCTGGTGGGCGGCACCGGACCCAAGGTGCTCGACCGGGTCCTGTCGTACGGTGAGGTCTGGCTGCCGAACTACGCTCCGGGCGTGCTGGAGCGCGTGCCCGAGCTGTTCCGCCGGGCGGAGGAGCTCGGGAAGTCCGTACGAGTGATGATGATGTCGGTTCCGCCGGACCCGAAGGTGCTTGAGGAGTGCGAGAAGGCCGGGGTCGCGCGGGTCATGCCGTGGCTGCCCTCGGCCGGGCTCGCCCGCATAGAGGGGGAGATGGACGCCTTCGAGAAGGCGCTGGCCGACCTGCACGGCGAGTGATCCCTTTCCGGGGTGCGCCCGTGCCAGGGTTTCCCCTTATTCACGCGCTGTGGTCGCTAAGTTGATTCGGGCCAGATGTGGTCTGGGCCATGGTTAGCCTTGGAAGCATCTTCTAGAATATGGTTCTGCCACGTCTTGGGGCCGAACCGCACGGAGGGTGTTATGGCGATCGGGTTGAGCGAGGAGCACGAGGCGCTCCGCGAGTCCGTGAGCGGCTGGGCGGAGCGCAACATTCCCGCCGAGGTCGTCCGTTCGGCCGTCGGCGCGGACACCGAGGAGCGGCCCGCCTTCTGGGCCGGCCTCGCCGACCAGGGCCTGCTCGGCCTGCACCTGCCCGAAGAGTACGGCGGGAGCGGCTTCGGCCTGCTGGAGACCGCCGTGGCCGTCGAGGCGCTCGGCGAGCGCATGGCCCCCGGCCCGTACGTCCCGACCGTGCTCGCGTCCGCGGTGATCCTCGCCTCCGACGGCAAGGCCCGCGCCGAGCTCCTGCCCGGCCTCGCCGAGGGCGCGCTGACGGGTGCCGTCGCGTTCACCGGCACGCTGACCGGCAACCGCGACGACGACGGCGTCCTGACCGTCAGCGGCACGGCCGAGCCCGTGCTCGGCGCCGCACTCGCCGACGTGTTCGTGCTCCCGGTGAGCACCGATCGGGGCCAGGAGTGGGTGGCCCTTTCCAGAGACAGCGTGACCGTCACCCCGCTCAAGAGCCTCGACCTCACCAGGGGCGTGGCCAAGGTGGAGGCCGGTTCGGTGAGCGTGCCCGGCGAGCGGGTGCTCGACGGGCTGACGGGCGCCCAGGTCCGCGAGCTGGGTGCGATCGTGCTCGGCGCGGAGGCGGCGGGCGTCGCCTCGTGGTGCGTGCGCGCCGCCTCCGACTACGCCAAGGTGCGGGTGCAGTTCGGCCGTCCGATCGGCCAGTTCCAGGGCATCAAGCACAAGGCGGCCCGGATGCTCGTCGCGCTGGAGCAGGCCCGCGCCACCGTCTGGGACGCCACCCGCGCGAGCGGCGACGAGCTCGGCTACGCCGCCGCGATCGCCGGTGTCATGGCCCCCGACGCCGCCGTGCAGTGCGCCAAGGACGCCATCCAGACCTTCGGCGGCATCGGCTACACCTTCGAGCACGACGCCCACCTGTACTTCCGCCGCGCGCTGACCCTCCGCGCGCTGCTCGGCCCGTCGGCCGAGTGGGCCGAGTCCGTGGCGTCGCACGCCCTGTCCGGCGTCGCCCGCGAGATGGAGCTCGACCTTCCCGAGGACGCCGAGGCGCTGCGCTCGTCCCTTCGCGAGGAGATCGCCGAGATCGCCACGCTGGAGGGCAAGGAGCAGAAGCGCGCGCTCGCCGGCAAGGGCTTCGTGATGCCCCACCTGCCGGCGCCGTGGGGCCGTGGGTCTTCGCCGCTGGAGCAGGTGCTCATCCACCAGGAGCTGAAGGCCGCGCGCGTACGGCTGCCACAGATGATCATCGGAGCCTGGGTCGTGCCCTCCATCGCGGCGTACGGCACCACCGAGCAGCAGGAGCGGTTCCTGCCGCCCACGCTCGCCGGAGAGCTGATCTGGTGTCAGCTCTTCAGCGAGCCGGGCGCGGGCTCCGACCTCGCCTCGCTGCAGATGAAGGCCGAGCGCGTGGAAGGCGGCTGGAAGCTCAACGGGCAGAAGATCTGGACCTCCGTCGCGCACGTCGCCGAGTGGGGCATCTGCATCGCCCGCACGGACACCTCCAAGCCCAAGCACGACGGCATCACCTACTTCGTCGTGGACATGAAGGCCCCCGGCGTGACCGTGCGGCCCCTGACCGAGATGACCGGCGAGAACCTCTTCAACGAGGTCTTCTTCGACGATGTCTTCGTCCCGGACGACCTGGTCGTGGGCGAGATCAACGAGGGCTGGCGGGTCGCGCGCAACACCCTGTCCAACGAGCGGGTGTCCCTGTCGTCCGGTTCCGGCGGCACGGGCTCCTCGGTCACCGACCTGCTCGGCCTGGCGTCCCGGCTCGGCCGCGACCTGACGGCGGTCGAGCGGCAGGAGCTGGCCCGCGTGGTCTGCGAGGGCCACTCGATCAACGCCCTGAGCATGCGGGTCACGTTGAAGCAGCTCGCGGGGTCCGAGCCGGGCGCGGACGCCTCGGTGCGCAAGCTCCTGTCGACCTCGCACGCGCAGCACGTGTCCGAATGCGCGGTCACCCTGCTCGGCGCCTCGGCCACGGTGGCCGCCGACATGAAGCTGGGCGACGCCGGCTACTGGAACCGCGCGGTCCTCGCCACGCGCGCGATGACCATCTACGGTGGCACGACCGAGGTCCAGCTCAACATCATCGCCGAACGCATGCTCGGCCTCCCCCGCGACCCGGAACCCGGCAAATAGCCAGATGACCGTCCGGTAGCTTTGCGGCATCACGGTGCCTGGCGACCGGGGGTGGTACGAGGCCATGCGCGCTCACCGCTTGGTGCGGGCGGCGCCCGCGCTCGCGGGGCTGGTCGTGGGGCTGCTCGCCCTCGGGCCCGCGCTCGGGCGCGGGTTCGTGCTGCGGTACGACATGGTCTTCGTGCCCGGTCCGCCGCTGCGCCTCGATCCCGGCGGGTTCCCGCGTGCCGTGCCGAGTGACCAGGTCGTCGCGCTGCTGTCGTCGGTGCTCCCGGCGCAGGCCGTGCAGAAGCTGATCCTGCTCGCGATCTTCGTGCTGGCCGGGTCGGGGGCGGCGGCGCTGGTGCCGGGGGACCGGCTGGTGGCCCGGCTGGCCGCGGCGGTGTTCTACGCGTGGAACGCCTACCTCGCGCAGCGGTTGCTGCTCGGCCAGTGGGCGCTGCTGCTCGGGTTCGCCGGCCTGCCGTGGGCGGTCAGGGCGGCGGCCAGAGGCGGGCCGTGGCGGCTCGCCCTGGCGCTGGTCCCGGCCGCCGCCGGCGGCTTCCAGGCCATGCTCGTGTCGGTCCTCGCCGTACTCCCCGTGGCCGCCACCCGGGCCCTGCCCGTCCCGGCCGGTGGCTCGTCCCTGGTGGTGCCTGTGCCGGTCGGCGGTTCGTCGCCGGTAGTGACCGTGCCGGTCGCGGGCCCGTCGCGGCGGCTTCGCGGGACCTTGGAGGCTCTGGCCGTACTGGCGGTGCTGAGCCTGCCGTGGGCGGTCCCCGCGCTGCTCAGCCACGCCGTGACCGACCCCGCCGGGGTGGACGCCTTCGCGCCGAGGGCCGACGGGCCGTTCGGCACCCTGGGCAGCCTGCTCAGCCTCGGCGGCATCTGGAACGCCCAGGCGGTCGTTCCCGGCCAGGCCGCCTGGGTGCTCGCGACCGCCCGCCTGCTCCTCGCCGTGGTGGCCGTCGTCACCTTCGTCCGTCTTCTCCGGACCGAAGCGCCCTACTGGAGGGGCCTGCTCATCGCCGCGTCGGCCGGGTTGGTGATCGCGCTGGCCGGGGCGTACGCGCCGGGGGTCCTCAAGGGGCTGATCGGGCTGTGGCCGGGGTTCGGGCCGCTTCGGGACGGGCAGCTCTACGTCGCTCCCCTGGTGCTGGTCCAGGCCGTCGGGTTCGGGGTGGCCGTGGGCCGGCTGTCCCGCCCGGATGACCGTGTCCGAGGGGTGGCCGTGGGCCATCTGCCCCGCCTGGACGACCGTGTCCGAGGGGTGGCACGCGCCGATGCCCGTGCCCGCAGGGCGGCGGTGCTCGTGCCTGCCGTCGTCGGCGTGCTGGTGCCGGTGCTCGTCCTGCCCACGTTCGCCTGGGGGGCCTCGGGGCGGCTGGCGGCGGTGGAGTACCCGGACGACTGGCGGCGCGTGCAGGCGATCGTGAACGGCGACCCCCGGCCGGGGGCGCTGATCTCGCTGCCATGGGGCGCCCACCGGGCGTTCGCGTGGAACGGTGGCCGGGTGATCCTGGACCCCGCCACCAAGTCGTTCGCCCGGCGGGTCGTCTGGGACGACGCGCTCGTCGTCGGCCTGGCAGCCGGGCGGCCGCTCCGCGTCGCCGGGGAGGATCTCCTGGCCAGGCGCGTCGGGGCGGCCATCGGGACGCGCGGCGGCGCCTTGACCTCGGTGCTCAGGGCGGCCGGCATACGGTACGTGCTCATCGTGGGACAGGACGAGAACGCGTTCCGCTCACGGCTGCCCGGCGCCACCTCGGTCTACGTGGGCCGTCAGGTGCTCCTGCTTCGACTGTGACCCAGTGAAGGTGCGGCCAGGCAGGCATACTGGACGGTAAGTCCATTTATTACGTTTTGACCAAGCTGCTGGCTTAGAACCTGTATCACGTTCTACTCTCGGTAGGCCCACAGCGTCCGCACTTTGGAGGGAGAAGCCCAATGGTGCGAGTGCTCGCCGCTCTCGTCGTTGGGGTGGTTCTGGCGATCGGCGCGTCCGTCAGCGTCGTCAACGTTGTCGCCCCCAGCCCTCAGCCGCCCAACAAGCCGTTGTACAACTACGGCAACAGATGATCTTTCACGGGCGGGTCTCACACGTCGATCGGTGAGCCCGTCCGGTTCCACGTCGGATGAGCACGAAGCGCGGCTTCGCCGTGCCCGAAACCATCCGGCGTGATCATGCCCATGCTCGAAACCACGCCCGAGCACGCGCGGCAGCCAGGGGGGTTCGAGACACAGAAGGAGTGGCCGTGGTCGCACAGCAGGCGGGCCGGGCTCCCCACGATCCCGGCGACGTGCCCGTACCTCCAACCGGGCCCATCGGCCCGCCGCGCCTCACGGTGGAGACGGCGCACGCTCCTGACCGGTTTCTCCAGGGCGTCCGGGTCGCGGTGCTGAACTTCCGGGAGCCGCTGCAGTCGGTCGCCGGAGGGGCGGAGGAGTACGCCTGGCAGGTCGGCCGGTACCTGGTCGGCCAGGGCGCCTCGGTGCACTTCCTGACGAGCCGCGAGCCGGGGCAGCCAGGCGGCGAGCGGCGTGAGGGCATCGAGCTGCGGCGCATGGGCAACCGCTACCTGGTCTACCTGCTGGTACCCCTCTGGCTCCTGCTGCGCCGCCGCCGCTTCGACGTGGTCGTCGACTGCATGAACGGCATCCCGTTCTTCGCTCCGCTGGTGGCCGGCAGGCGCACGAGCGTCATCTCCCTGGTCCACCACGTACACGACCGCCAGTTCTACGCGTTCTTCCCCCGCTGGCTCGCCCGCGCCGGCTGCTTCGTCGAGGGGCCGGTCGCGCGGCTGCTCTACCGCCACTGCACCACCGTGACGGTGTCGGAGTCCTCGCGTACCGAGCTGCGTGACAAGCTCGGCTGGCTCGCGCCCATCGAGGTCATCCCCAACGGCAGCCCCGTCGCGCGCCCGGTGGCCTCCGGCGTCGGCGGCGAGGAGGTCGCGGGGGACCCGGTCGTCGCCTACCTCGGACGCCTGGTCGGCCACAAGCGCGTCGAACGCGTCGTGGAACTGGTGGCCGAGCTGGGGGAGACCTGGCCTGACCTGCACGTCCACGTGATCGGACGCGGCCCGGAGTACGTACCGCTGGCGCGCAGGGCCGCCGCGCTCGGGGTGACCGGCAGGGTCAGCCTGCACGGCTTCCTCGCCGAGCCGGAGAAGAACGCGGTGCTCGGCGCCGCGCGGCTCAACGTCACGGCGTCGGAGTTCGAGGGATGGGGGCTCACGGTCATCGAGGCCGCCGCCCTCGGCGTGCCCACCGTCGCCTACGACGTGGCGGGCCTGCGCGACTCGGTGCGGCACGGCGTCACCGGCTGGCTCGTCCAGGAGGGCGAGTCGCTGGCCGACGTGGTGGACCGGGCACTGAAGGAGCTGGAGGACCCCGCGAGGCGCGCGGAGATCCAGCAGGCGTGCCGCGGCTGGGCGGCGGAGTTCTCGTGGGGAAGGACGGGCGCTAGGATGACCGGACTCATCACGGCCGAACTTGAGCAAAAGGGGCACGTTCGTTCCCTGGGTCTCCGTCTTGCCACAGGTGAGAGCCATATCCCCTGAACCCCGGCCAAGGGTACGTTTTGACCGCTGATGCCTGGTTCCGCCGTCTGACGACCGGCCGTGCCGGGCCCGATGCCCCGGGATCCCGGCTGCGCCGGCGGCTCCGCCTGCTGGCGGGCTGCCTGCTCCTTGGGGCGATCGCCTTCAACACCTCGCCGGGCGAGGTCATCGCCGAGACCAAGCTCGACATGGCGGTCAACCCGATCGGCTTCCTGGAACGTGCCGCCCACCTGTGGGACGACGCCTTCTTCGGGCACCTGCAGAACCAGGCGTACGGCTACCTGTTCCCGATGGGGCCGTTCTACGCCCTGTTCCGCTGGCTCGACATGCCTCCGTGGAACATCCAGCGGCTGTGGATGACGCTGGTGCTGTGCGCGGCGTTCCTCGGGGCCGAGAGGGTCGCGCGTGCGCTGCGTATCGGCACGCCCGACACCAGGATCCTCGCCGGGCTGGTCTACGCGCTCGCGCCGCACGCGCTGGCGCTCATCGGCGTCAACTCCTCGGAGTTCCAGCCCAGCGCCGTGCTGCCGTGGATCCTGCTGCCGCTCGTGCGCGGGGCCGAGGAGAGCGTCAGCCCGCGCCGCGCCGCCGCGCTCTCGGCCCTCGCGTTCCTGTTCGCCGGGGGCATCAACGCCGCCGCCGAGCTGGCCGTGCTCGTCGTGCCGTTCCTCTACCTGCTCACCCGCCGCGGCGGCCCGCGCAGGCGGCGGCTGCTGGCCTGGTGGCTCGTCTGCGTCGCGGCCGTGTCGATGTGGTGGCTCGTCCCGCTCGTGTTGCTCGGCCGCTACATCTTCTCCTTCCTGCCGTTCATCGAGACCGCCGCCGCGACCACGGGCGTGACGTCCCTGCTGAACACGCTGCGCGGCACGTCGAGCTGGATCTCCTTCCTTCCGGTGGACGGCAGGCCGTGGCTGCCCGCCGCCTACGACCAGGCGACCCAGCCGTGGCTGGTCGTCGTGACCGCCGCCGTCGCCGCGCTGGGCCTCGCGGGGCTGGTCCGCGGGTCCACGCCAGAGCGCACGTTCCTCGTGCTCTGCGTGCTCGCCGGGGTGGTGATCGTCACCGCCGGGCACGCCGACGCGCTCACCTTCCCGTGGGCGGCGTGGTTCAGAGCCCTGCTCGACGGCCCGCTCGCCCCCTTCCGCAACCTGCACAAGTTCGACGCGCTGCTGCGGCTGCCGCTCGCCCTCGGCCTGGCCGCCCTGCCGGCGCTGCGCCCGGAGGTGACGCGGCTGCGGCTGGCCGCCGTGAGCGCGGGCCTCGCCGGGCTCGCCGTGCTGCCCGTCGCCACCTCCGGGATCACCCCCGCGGGGGCCTTCACCGATCTGCCCACCTACTGGCGCGACGCGGCCACCTGGCTGAACGGCAACACCGGCCAGGGCATGGTGCTCGCCGTCCCCGGCTCCAAGCGCGGCGAGTATCTGTGGGGCCGTCCGCTCGACGAGCCGATGCAGTCACTGCTGACCGTGCGCTGGGCCACGCACTCGAACGTGCCGTGGGGCTCCGCCGGGCTGGCACGCCTGCTCCAGGCGGTCGACGAGCGCTTCTCCGACGGCGAAGGCTCAGAAGGCCTCACCCTCACCCTGCGCCGCATCGGGGTGAAGTACCTGCTCGTCCGCAACGACCTGGCCCGCGACACCATCGGCTCGGCGTGGCCGGCCCGCGTCCACCAGACCATCGAGGACTCCACGGGGCTGGTGCGGGTCGCCCAGTTCGGCCCCCTGGTCGGCCAGATCTCCAGCCCCACGGCCTCGAACTGGTTCGACCAGGCATATCCCGCCCTGGAGGTCTACGCGGTACCCGATCCCGCGCCGGTCGCGGGCACCGTGCCGGCCGATTCCACGATGCGGATGGCGGGCGCCCCCGAGGGCGTGCTCGACATGGCGGAGCAGGGGGTGCTGAAGGACGACTCCCCGGTCCTGGTGGGAGACGAGCCGGGCGCCTCGTCGGTGCCCGCCAGGAAGACCGTGGTCACTGACACCCTGCGCAGGCGGCAGATGGTCTTCGGCGACCTCCGGCGGAGCGCGGGGCCGACGCTCCCCGAGGGCGGGAAGCTGAACGCCACCACCGACCTGCTGGACCCGGCCTGGGCCTCCGCCACATCCTCCGCGCGTTATCTCGGGATCGACGACGTCCTCGCGTCCTCCTCGGACGCGAACATCACGGCCGCGGCGGGGGAGCGGGATCCCGGCCGCCTGCCGTTCGCCGCCTTCGACGGGGACGCGCGCACCGGATGGCGGTCGGACGGGTGGAACGGCGCGCTCGGCGAGTGGCTGGAGGCGAAATTCGTCGAGCCGGTGCCGATGAAGGAGATCACGATCGCGTTCGACCAGGGCGCGATCGGACCGCCCGTCGCCGAGGTCGAGCTCTCGACCGCGGCGGGGACGCGGCGTGTGCCCGTACGGGAGACCGCCGATCCGCAGTTGTTCGCCCCTGTTCCTGGGGAGACGACCTGGCTGCGCATCCGGGTCACCAAGCTGGCGTACCAGCCGAAGAGCGCCTTCGGCAGCCGGGTGGGCATCAGCGAGGTCGCCATTCCGGGGGTACGGCCGACGCGGGCGATCGCGGCCCCCGGGCTGCCCGGAGGCGGCGACGCGGGGACGGTGATGCTGACCTCGAAGGGCAAGGCCCCGGCCTGCATGCGCGGCTCGTCCGCCTGGGCCTGCTCGCGGCGGCTGGAGATCGTCGGCGAGGACGGCTACGGCTTCCAGCGGCTGTTCGCGGTCGACTCCAACCAGACGCGCACGCTGAGCGGTACGGCCGTGCTCACCGACCCGAGGTCGGCCGACCTGCTCACCACGCTGCCGAACGCCTACCCGCACGTGACCGCGTCCTCGACCATCACCGACCACCCGGCCGCGCTCGGGCGCTCGGCCATGGATGGCGACGAGAAGACGCTCTGGTACGCCCAGCCGTTCGACCGCCACCCCACGCTCTCGATCGACCTCGGCAGGCCCCGGAAGTTCTCCCAGGTCAAGGTGCTGTTCCCCGACTCCTTCCTCGGCAAGCCTCCGGTGAAGATCACCATCCGCACGGGATCGCGCACCGTCCAGGCGTGGATCGGCGGCGACGGGCGTGTGGCGTTCCCCGAGCTCACGACCCGGCGGCTCAGCATCGAGTTCACCGCTCCGGCCTCGCGGTCCATCGAGGTCGCCGAGATCGCCATCCCGGGGGTCGAGCCGCTCGGCCAGCTCGGCGGATTCCCGCTCCGGCTGCCCTGCGGGTACGGTCCCACCCTTGAGGTCGACGGCGACACCGTGCCGACCCGCATCGTCGGCGGCACGCTCAACGACGTGCTGAACGGCCGTCCCCTGACCTACGCCGGGTGCGCGCCGGTGCGGCTCATCCCGGGGATGACCTGGGTCGGCGCGCCGTTCACCGACGCGTTCAGGGTCAGGTCGGCGGTCCTTCGCGGGGAGTCGGCCGCAGACGACGGCACCACCAGGATCCAGCCCGCCCGCGTCGAGAGCTGGGGGCCCGAGGAGCGGCGGCTGGCCGTCTCCACGAGCGAGGGCTCCTACCTGACCGTCGGCGAGAACTACAACCCCGGCTGGAACGCCTACCTGAAGGGCGCGCGGCTCAGGCCCGTACGCCTCGACGGGTGGAGGCAGGCGTGGATCCTGCCTCCGGGCACAGGGACGGTGGTGCTCCGGTACGAGCCGGACGCGACGTACCGGGTGGCGCTGCTGGCCGGGCTCGCGCTCGTGCTGGGCGTCGCCGCGCTGGCCCTGATCCGCGCGAGGCCCGGCCGCCGCCCGCCGAAGGCGGGCGTGGGACGGATCAAGGGCCGCTGGGTCTGGCCCGCCGCGCCGCTGGCCGGCCTGTGGATCGGCGGGCTCCCCGGCGCGGCGGTCCTGTCGGTGCTGACGCTCGTGGGCCTGTGGCTTCCGCGCGTGCTCGCCGCCCAGCACGCCGGCGGCAGCCGGGCCAGGCGCGCCGCCCGCGTCGCGCTGTCCCCCTGGGTGCCAGCGTGGGCGCTGGTCCTGGCCGGGCTGAGCGCGGCGGTGGGCACCGCGTACCAGGTCACGCCGCTGACCGGCCTGGTTCCCCAGCTCTGCTGCCTGGTGGTGGTCGCCCGGCTGCTGGCCGCCGTGCCCTCCCTGGACCCTGCCCCGCCCCCGGCGCCCGCCCCGAGGCACCGCGAGGCCACGCTGACGGAGGTGGGCGGGTGACCCGCGAGCAACTGCTTCGGACCATCCCGTACGTCGTGGTGGCGTTCCTGGTGACGATGGCGGTGCTGCTGCGGTACTACGTCTACGGCACCAGCCTGACGCTGCCCCTGGAACAGCGCAGGACCACCCACCTGACCGCCCCGTCGGCCACCTACCTCGACACCGCGACCTTCCAGGTCCGTACGGGCGTGCCCGTGACCGACACGGTCTCGCTGTACGGCGACCCGGTGGCGGGGGACGCGCGCACCGCGGTCTGGGTGGAGTTCTCGTCGCTGGAGACCGGATACGGCCAGCGGATCGACTACCACGAGCGCCGGGCGGCCTTCGACCGGCGCACCGGGCTGGCCGTCGCCTGCTGCGACGCCTACATCGACGACGACACGGCCGTGCGGCAGACGGGCCTGGCGTTCCGGTTGCCGCACGGGGCGGAGCCGCGCGGGTACCCGATCTTCGACACTGTTCTCAAGCGCCAGGTCACGCTGCGGTACGAGGGCGAGGAGACCGTCGAGGGCCTGCCGGCCTACCGCTACTCCTACACCGTCGGCCCGGCCAAGGTGGAGGACCTGCCCGACCAGGTGCCGGGCAAGGTGCTCGGCCTGCCCGAGTGGAAGCTCGTCAGCGTGGCAAGGTACGTGCGGATCACCAGGACGATGTGGGTCGAGCCGGAGAGCGGCCTGCCGGTCCGTACGCGGGAGCAGCGGGTGGACACCCTGCGCACCCCCGACCAGGTGGACCGCGTGGTGAGCTTCCGTGCCGACCTCACCACCGAGCCGGGGGACGTGGACGCCCAGGTGGGCGAGGCCGCGGGGTTCCGGCGGTGGGCGATCCTGATCCGGGACGTGCTCCCGGTCGGCTGCCTCGCGCTCGCGGCCGCGGTCATCCTGGTCGTGGTGGCCGTGCGCCTGCGCCCGCGCCGCCGCCCGAAGGCGGAGGGGTCAGCGACGGCGCAGGACGAGCAGGAGGTTCCAGGTCACGATCTCGCGGACGCCGGGTAGCCGGAGCACGCCGGTGGCCCATTCGGGGTGGTAGCGGGGCCGGGCGTCCAGCACCTCGGCGTCCGTGCGCGACCTGGCCCAGCGGAGGGCGGCGGCCACCGACACCGGGTACAGGCTCTCGCCGTAGAGGTTCTTGGGGCGGTGGCCCTGGCGGCCGGTGTAGCGGCGCGCGGCGCGGTGGCCGCCCAGGTAGTGCCAGGGGGAGGTCTCGTGGCCGCCCCAGGGCGAGAGCCAGTTGGTGAACGACAGGTAGACCACCCCGCCCGGCCGGGTGACCCGCACCATCTCGGCCGCCATGCGCCAGGGGTCGGGCACGTGCTCCAGCACGTTGGAGGAGAAGCAGACGTCCACCGAGGCGTCGCGCAGCGGGATGTCGAGCGCGCTCCCGAGCACCGCGCCCTCGGGGACGGCGCCGTCCCTGGCCATCATCTCCCCGGCGTCGCAGTCGACGCACAGCGTCCTCGCGCCGTACGCCCGCAGCACCTCGGTGAAGTACCCGGGCCCGCCGCCCACGTCGGCCACCAGCGCGCCCGGCAGGCCGGTGTAGGTGGCGAGCTGGGCGGCCGTGTCGCGGGCGAGCATGCCGTAGAAGAAGTCGGGATCCGTCTGCTCCTTGCGGAAGGCCGACAGCAGCCGGACCGACCGGCCGAGCGTGGCGCGGAACGGCGCGTTCGAGGTCTCCACGTCTGCTTCCCTTCACGGGAGTGTTCGGGTGCCCGGGAGCATAACACCGCGTTGCGCCGGGTTTGCGGGGCTCATAGGGTGTTCGTTACTCGGGGGTAGCAACCGGCGCGTGATCGGAGGGACCGTTGCCGCAGACCGCGGAGGTCGAGCAGCCGGAGCGGCCGACCGTACGCATCGCCTACCCGAGGTGGATGGCGCCCCTGGCGAACCCCGTGCTGATCCTCGGCACGCTGCTCGTGCTCGCGTCGACGGGCCTGCGCGTCCCGATCCTGCGCGGTGCCTACTTCATCGAGGACGACCTGCTGTTCGTCGGCGACGCCTACGAGCACGAGTTGACCTTCGACTTCCTGTTCCGCGTCCACAAGGGCCATCTGATGCCCGGAGCGCTCGGGCTGACGTGGGTGGAGTCCCGGCTCGCCGCCTATGACTGGCTGCTGGTCGCCTCGGTGACGCTCGTCCTGCAGGCGCTGGTCGCGGTGCTGATGTTCCGCCTGCTGTGGTCGCTTTTCGGCCCCCGCATGGGCATCCTGCTGCCGCTCGCGGTGTACCTGTTCTGCCCGCTCACCATCCCGGCCTTCAGTTGGTGGTCGGCGGCGCTCAACGCCGTCCCGCTGCAACTCGCGATGGTGCTCGCGCTTGCGGCGCAGCTCCGCCACGCGCGCGGCGAGGGGACCAGGCACGCCTGGAAGGCCCTTGGCTGGGTCGTGTTCGGCATTGCTTTCAGCACCAAGGGCGTCTTCGTTCCGCTGCTGCTGTTCGCCCTGACCACCGCCTACCTGCGGGTGGACGGGACCGGGTGGTTCACCTCCGTGGCGCGGGAGCTCCGCGGGCACTGGCGGCTGTGGGGGGTCCACGTCCTGCTCATGGGCGGCTACACGGCCCTGTACCTGTCGCGCCAGTACACCGCGCCGGGGGAGGGGGCGGCGGTCCCGAAGCCGGGCGTCGCCGCCGACCTGCTCGGGACGCTGCTCGGACGCACCCTGCCCACCGGCGTGGTCGGCGGCCCGCTGTCGTGGGGTCCGGTGCCGTCCACGGGCGGCATGGCCGATCCCTCCACGTTCCTGGTCGCCGCCGCCTGGACGGCGCTCGCCGTCCTGGTGGGCGCCACCCTGCTCTACCGCCGCCGGGCGGCGCGCGCGTGGCTCGTCGTCGCGGTGTACGTCGTGGCCGTGGACGCCGTCCCCACGGTGATCGCCCGGGGCACCGCGCTCGGGCTGGTCGGGGCCGAGACCCGCTACGTGGCCGACGCCGTCGTGGTGTTCGCCGTCTGCCTCGGCCTCGCGCTGCTGCCGTCGCGCGGTGAGCCCGACCCCTACCGCAGGCCCCTCCCGGCCGGCACCGTCGTCCCGCTCGTGACGGGGCTGGCCGCCGGAGCGTACCTGACCATGTCGGTGGTCTCCATCGAGAACTTCCGGCAGACCCTGTCCGGTGAGCTCGTACGGACCTACCTCGGCAACGTGCGGGCGGCGCTGGCCAAGGCCCCGGCCGACACCGTGATCTTCTCGCGTCCGGTGCCCGACTCCATCGTGCTGCCCTGGAACGGCAGCCGCCGTCTGAGCCACCACCTGCTCGCCCCGCTGGCCTCTCCGGCGCTCCGCGCCCGGATGCGCGTGCCCGAGCCCTCCGACCAGGCCATGGTGTTCGACGACAGCGGCAAGCTGGTCCCGGTGAGCGTCAGGGCCGACTTCGCCCAGGTTCCTCCCCCGAAGAAGAAGTGCCTGCCCACGCTGGACGGCGCGGTCTACTACCCGGAGGCGGTCAGCTGGGGCGGGCCGGACGGGGTGGCGGGCCTGGCCTACTCGGCCGAGCGGCCGACCTCGGTCTCCATCGAGGTCAGCGGTCAGAGCCAGCAGCTCAACCTGACGGCCACCCCGGGCCGGCTGCTGCACTTCCCGATCCTGACCCCGGGCAGGGGCCTGCTTCTGCGGATCGACGACCCCTCGGCGGACGTCTGCCTCAAGGGGTTCGCCCTTGGGGCGGCGGTTCCTGTGAACGGGCGCTGAGGGCGGAGGGCCGCAGGAAGCGGGCCAGCCCGCGCGCCGGCTCCTCGATGTACTTGTAGGTCAGTGCCGCGAGGCCGATCGTCAGCGCGCCGACCACCAGGAGGTTGCCCGCGAAGTTCCCCGAGAACGGCTGCTGCTCGCTGAGGTCATACCACAGGTAGAGCGCGATGAACTGCCACAGGAAGATCCCGTAGGAGATGCGCCCGAAGTAGCGCATCACGGGGTTGCCGAGCAGGCGGGCCACGGGGGCGTCGCCGTGTGACAGCGTGGCGCACGGCGCCACCAGGCACAGGGCGATCGTGCTGTAGAGGGCCAGCTCGAACACGCCGCTCCAGACCCCGTCGACGCCGGAGAACCGGGGACCGGTCACCGGGGACGCCGCGACCGCGTAGGCGAGGCCGGCCACCGCCCACAGTGTTCCCGGCGAGGCGTTCACGGCGCGGACCAGCCGCGCGGCCGGGCCGTCCTGCTCGCGGCGCGCCCACACCGACACCACGGCCAGCGCCATGCCGGGCGCGAAGAACGTCAGCGCGCGCGGGAGCCAGGTGTTCATGTAGGGCCGGTAGTCGGGGTAGTAGCTCAGGACGGTCCACAGGTAGGAGACCGCGGCGAGCGCGGCGAGGCCCAGCAGCAGGCGCCTCGCCCGGCGACCGGCGTCGCCTCCGCCCCGGCGCGCGAACCACGCGAGCCCCGCGGCGAGCAGCGGCAGCACCAGGTAGAACGCCACCTCCACGCACAGGCTCCACATCTGGGCGAGCCCCTTCGGGCCGAGGCCGAACCACCAGGGGTCGGTCTCGTAGTTCTGGGCCAGGAACACCATCTGCAGCCACGTCTTGGTGTCGCCGAGGTGGTCGCGGGACCACAGCAGCATGGCGATGACCACGACGAGCCAGTAGGCGGGCAGGATGCGCAGCGCCCGCTTGACCAGGTACGTCCGGGTGCCCGGCCACCTGGTCCCGTCCACCACTGCCCTGGCGTAGGGGCGGTAGAGGAGCAGCCCGGAGAGCGTGAAGAAGATGGGCACCGCCACGTCGCCGCGAGACAGCAGGGCGGCGAAGAAGTTGTTCTGAAGCGCGGTGGCAGACTCGATGGCGACGTGGAAGATCAGGACCGCGAAGGCGGCGACGGCCCGCATCCCGTCGAGCGCGTCGAGGTGCCCGGAGGGCGACGGCGGCCCATCGGGCGGTCGCTTCCCGGGCTCCGGTGGCGTCGCAGGGGTCCCGGGTTCCGGAGACGTCCCGGGTTCCGGTGGCGTCGGAGGCGTCTCGGGTTCCGGCTCGCGGGTCGCGGCGACGGTGGACGCCGAGGGACCGGTGCCCGGCGCGTCGCTGGAGCCCAACCTAGAACCTGTTTCTGTCACTTTTCCGCATCCCTCGTGACTTGGGGTCACTCGCCCAACTAACATATCCCGAAATAGAACTTTGTTTTAGGACATATCGCCGCGATTACCCTCGCGCGTACCGTCACCAGTTGTCGAGAGTAAGTACATTCCCGTCGTCCGGGTACAAGCCCGGTCCGACGGGCACCCCCAGGAGGAGCGATGGGCCGCGTCGTCGGAATTGTTCTCTTAGGAGTAGGCACGTTCCTGATCGCGTTGGCACCACTCGTGAGGTTCCAGGTCGCAGGACAGCTCATCGCCGCCCCGGCCGATCAGTACGGCATCACCAAGCTGACCGCCGACAACGCCCAGTACTTCAGCGTCGGTGACCTGAAGGTACTCACCGGGACCTTGGACATCACCGTCACCACCCGGGGTGACGTGACGGACTCCACGGATGACAAGGTCGTCTGGGACCAGTTCACCTCGGTCAGCGACGTGACCAACAACAGGCCCGGCATCTCGATGACGGAGTTCCGCAGCGCGTTCAACAAGTACACGGGTGCGGCGGTCAACTGCTGCGGTGCCAGCATCGACAAGCAGCCGGTGAAGCTGGACGGGCAGATCTTCCTGTTCCCGTTCGGCGCGGAGAAGAAGACCTACAAGGTGTTCAACTCCAGCACCGGCGCCGCCTACGACGCCACGTTCGACGGCGAGGACGTCGTCAACGGGCTGCCGGTCTACAGGTACGTGCAGCAGGTGCCCGCCACCAAGATCCAGACGCTGACCGCCCCCGCCTCCGTGATGGGCATCGACGAGGCCGGAGACGTGCAGCTCGGCCGCTGGTACGACGGCACGGTCACGTTCTGGGTTGAGCCGGCGAGCGGCGTGCCGGTCAGGCAGGAGCAGCGGCGTCACGAGGTGCTCAAGACCGACGACGGCGTCGAGCGCAAGCCGGCCCTGATCGCCACCGCGAAGTACACCCCGGAGACCACCGACGAGCTGGTGAAGAAGGCGATCGAGTCCAGGGACCAGATCGGCCTGATCAAGACCACGATCCCGATCGTCCTGCTCGTCGCCGGGCTGCTGTCGCTCCTCGCCGGGGCGTTCCTCGTCGTCCGGGGCCGTCCGGCGTCGCGGCGCGGGAGCGCCGGGGCTTCGTGACCTCCGGGCGAACGGACGTACGGCCGTCGGACACCGTTCCGGCGGCCGTGGGCGTGGGGGCACGGATCCGGGGATTCGCGCGCGCGTGCCGTCCCCGCCAGTGGCTGAAGAACTTCCTGGTCTTCGCCGCCCCGGCCGCCGCCGGGGTGCTGACCACCCCGTCCGGCCTGCTCGACGCCATGGTGGCGTTCGTGGCGTTCTGCATGGCGGCCAGCGGCGCGTACCTGCTCAATGACGCCGCGGACGCCGAGGCCGACCGCCGCCACCCGCGCAAGCGCCTGCGCCCCATCGCCGCCGGAATCGTGCCGGTACGGGCGGCGCGGGTGGCCGGGGCGCTGTTCATCGTGGCGGCGCCCGGGTTCGCGTTCCTCGCCGGTGGCTGGAAGCTGCCGGCGGTCGTGGCCGGGTACCTCGTCCTGACCCTCTCCTACACCTACTGGCTCAAGCACGAGGTGGTCGTCGACCTCGTCGCCGTCGCGGCATGCCATGTGATCAGGGCCTTCGCCGGCGCGGTCGCGGTGGGCGTGCCCGTGACGAGCTGGTTCCTGGTGGTGATCTCGCTCGGCTCGCTCCAGGTGGTGGTGGGCAAGCGGGAGGCCGAGGTGCGCAACCAGGGCACGAACGGCACACGCGCGACCCTGGTCACCTACACCCCGAGCTACCTGGCGCACGTCCGCTCCATGGCCTCAGGGGCGATGATCGTCACGTACTGCCTGTGGGCGCTGCAGATCCACGCGGACACCCTCTATGGTGTGAGCATCGTCCCGTTCGTCCTCATCGTGCTCCGGCACAACCTGTTGGTCGACCGGGGGATCGGGGAGGAGCCGGAAGAGCTCGCGCTGCGCGACCGGCCGCTACAGCTCTACACCGCCCTGCTCGTCGTCCTGCTCGCCGTCGGAATCTACGTGCAATGACCCCACTCGCCGTCGGGATCCCTCTGAGATGACCTTCGCCCTCAGGACTCGTTCGCGATGACCTTCCTATCCGGCTGGGGGCGCACCGCCCCCACGCCCGCCACGCTCGTCACGCCGCGAACGCCGTCCGAACTGGCCGCCCTGGTCACCGGGGCGCCGTCCCGCGGCCTGATCGCGCGCGGGCTCGGCCGGGCGTACGGCGACGCCGCCCAGAACGCCGGCGGCGTGGTGGTGGACCTCGCGGGGATGGAAGCGCGCTGGTCGCTGGATCCGTCCACGGGCGTGGTGACCGCGACCGCCGGGATGAGCCTGCACGACCTGATGCGCGCGCTCGTCCCGCGCGGATGGTTCGTCCCGGTCACGCCGGGGACCCGGCACGTCACCCTGGGCGGAGCGGTCGCGGCCGACGTACACGGCAAGAACCACCACGTCGACTCCTCCTTCGGCGCGCACCTGCGGTCGCTGACGCTGGTCACCGCCGACGGGGCGAGCCGCACGCTGGGCCCGGGGGACGAGCTGTTCTGGGCCACAGTCGGCGGCATGGGCCTGACCGGCCTGATCACCGAGGTGAGCTTCGCCTGCGTCCCCGTCGAGACCTCCCGCATGCGCGTGGACGTCGAGCGCACCCGCGACCTCGACCACACGCTGGAGGTCATGACGGCCACCGACGACCGCTACCGCTACACGGTCGCGTGGATCGACCTGCTCGCCCGGGGCCCTCGTATGGGCCGCAGCGTGCTGACGCGAGGCGACCACGCGCGCCGCGACGAGCTCCCCGCCGGGGAGGACCCCCTGGCCTTCGCCCCCGCCTCGCGGCTGCCCGCCCCGCCGTGGGCGCCGAACGGCCTGCTCAACGGGCTGACCGTGCGCGCGTTCAACGAAGCCTGGTACGCCAAGTCGCGCGAGCGGCGGATCATCCAGGACCTCGCCCCCTTCTTCCACCCGCTGGACTTCGTGAACGGATGGAACCGGGTCTACGGCTCGCGGGGGTTCGTGCAGTACCAGTTCGTCGTGCCGTTCGGCGAGGAGGGGACGCTCCGGCGCATCGTGTCCCGCCTGTCGTCGGAGGGGGTGGTGTCCTTCCTGACCGTGCTGAAGCGGTTCGGTGCGGGGACGCCGGGAATGCTGTCCTTCCCTCTGCCGGGCTGGACGCTCGCGCTGGACATCCCGTCGGGGCAGGCGGGTCTGGCCGGGCTGCTGCGGGGGTTCGACGAGTGGGTCGCCGGCGCCGGCGGCCGCCTCTACCTCGCCAAGGACGCGCGGATGCGGGCCGAACTGCTGCCCGTCATGTACCCGCGCCTGCCGGAATGGCGCAAGATACGCGAGAGCGCCGACCCGGGTGAGGTCTTCCGCTCCGACCTGGCAAGGAGACTCGCGCTGTGAACCGAGCGACGTACGGACCCAGAGACGAGACTCGCGCTGTGAACCGAGCGAAGAACGGACCCGGAGACGAGACTCGCGTTGTGAACCGAGCGACGTACGGACCCGGAGACGAGACTCGCGCTGTGAACCGAGCGAAGTACGGACCCGACAAGGAGACCGGCCTGTGAAGAACGCCCTGGGCTCGGTGGACTCGGTGCTGCTGCTCGGCGGGCGCAGCGAGATCGGCCTGGCCATCGTGGAGCGGCTCGTCCGCGACGGGGCCCGTCGGGTCGTGCTGGCCGCGCGCGGCGAGGCGGAGGCCGCGGCCGTACGGCTGAAGGGCCTCGGCGCCGACGTCCGCGTGCTGCACTTCGACGCGACCGAGCCGGAGACACACGAGCAGGTCATCGCCTCCGCCGCCGAGTTCGCCGGTGACCTCGACGTCGTCGTCGCGGCCTTCGGCGTGCTGGGCGACCAGGCCGCCTACGAGGCCGACCCGGTGTCCGCGGCCCGGTCGATCGGGGTCAACTTCGGCGGGTACGTGTCGGCGGGGCTGTTCGCCGCTCGCCGGCTGCGCGAACAGGGCCACGGCACGCTCGTCGTCCTGTCCTCGGTGGCGGGCGTGCGCGTGCGGCGCGCCAACTTCGTGTACGGGGCGGCCAAGGCGGGCCTGGACGGTTTCGCCCAGGGCCTCGGCGACGCCCTGCACGGCTCCGGTGCCCGCGTGATGGTGGTACGTCCGGGGTTCGTCACCGGGCGCATGACGGCGGGGATGCCGCCCGCGCCCATGGCGACCACCCCGGAGACGGTCGCGGCCGCCGTCGCAGCCGGTCTGCGCGACGACGCGGAGACCGTCTGGGTCCCGGCCAAGCTCCGCCCGGCCTTCACAGTGCTCCGCGCCCTACCCCGCTCCCTCTGGCGCCGCATGCCTCGCTAGAACTTGTTCTAGCGTGCTGAGAGAGCACCAGGTTGACTGATCAACTTGGCCACTCAGTGAGGTCGTAGACATCCAATGCCGCCGCGGTCGCCGCCTGAGCGTCTCGATTCCGAAATGCCGCAACCAGTCGTTGGGCTTGGGCAGGAGCGATGTCCTGAGAGCGAGGCACCGGGGGTCCTGAACCAGGCTTTCGACCGGCGTAGCCGTCGGCGAGAGCGAAGCCGAACCGTTCTGTCGCCAGGAGTCGACTGGCTCACGCGACGGTTCCACTGGCGCTCTCCTGCTCGTGCCAGGCCAGGGAAGCGTGTCTCCCACGCTTGCCTGGCTTCGATTGGCAGGTACAGGTATGGCCAGATCCGGACGAGCGTCTCGCGGTTGAGGTACGTGCGCAGGTCGTCAAGCCGAGACGCTTCGCGGATCACACGCTCATACATCAGGCCCACGTGGCTGCTGTCCGACAGGTCATAGACGCCCTGTTCGGACCAGTCCAAACGAGTCGGCAGCTCCACGACACCGGCGACCGGTCCTGTCAGCTCGCTCAGGACAGCGGGCAGCAGATAAGCGCGGTGACTGCTGTAACGGGACCTGGCGTTCACATCTCCCAGTCTGCCCGTTCGCGACGAAGCTCGCACCAATGGGTGCCGAGGTACTCGGGCGAGTCGCTGATGGTGATCGCCAGGATCGGGGAGGACTTTATGACCTGCGCCATCAGAAGGGCAGTTCGCACCAGGTGGTGAGGGTTGTGCCTCGGTGGGTGACACCCCATTCCTTGGCCAGCATGCTGACGATCCTCAGGCCTCGCCCGTTCTCGGAGTCCGGCTCGTCGCGGATGTAGGGGGAGCTGTAGGCCGATCCCTCGTCGGTGACCTCCACCCGGACGGCGTTGTCGGAGCTGTCGATGGTCAGGGGCACGGTCCCTTGCCGGCCCGAGCACGAGTGCGTGATCGAATTCGTCACCAGTTCGCTGACGACGAGGATCACGTCGTCGGCCGCCGGGTGATCTCGTCCCAGCAGGTCCTGGGTGAAGTGCCGTGCTCGCCGCACCGAGGTCTTCGTGCCGATCAGGTTGATCGTCGCCGAGAGCCTGCCTGCCATCATGCCGCCCCATTTCATCGTCCGTGACGACATGATTACTCTCCGGCGTCGCGCTCGCAACCGATTCTGCAACGGTTGCAGACCTCAAATCTTTGAGACAGAGCTGCTGCGAGGCACGGCATGCATGCGCGACACTGATCCCTGCTTACGGAAGGTGGTGGACTGATGACACAAGGCCATGGCCCGACCGTGCGTCGGCGCAGGCTCGCATCCGAGTTGCGGAAGCTGCGTGAGAGATCAGGTTTGACTGGAGATCAGGCAGCGGAAGCTCTTGGCTGGTCGCCGTCGAAGATCAGTCGCATTGAAACCTGCCGGGTGGGCGTGACCGCGAAGGATCTCGCCAGAGCCTTGGACTTGTACAAGGTGACCGACGGGAAGCGCGAGGCTCTTCTGACGCTGGCGCGCACGTCGAAACAGCGAGGCTGGTGGGATAGGTACGACTCGATTCGCACGGACTACGCCAACTACATCAGCCTTGAAGCTGAGGCCAGCTCAGTAATGTGCTACTGCAACATGCTCATTCACGGCCTGCTTCAGACTGAGGACTATGCCCGCGCTGTCATTCGGTCAGCTCTCATGTCCCTGCTTCCTCCGGCTGAGATCGACCGGCGGGTAGAAGTCCGTATGACACGGCAGGAGGCTCTACGCAGGGAGTCACCTCTGAAGATCTGGGCCGTCTTGGACGAGGCCGTCCTCAATCGGATGACCGGTGGGGAGAAGACCATGCGAGAGCAAGGTCGCCATCTCCTCGAACAGGCCGAACTCCCGAATGTCACGATTCAAGTTCTCCCTAACGCGCTTGGAGCGCATCCCGGCACCGTGGAATTCTCGATCCTGGAGTTCCCGGAGCCGTACGATCCCGATGCCGTCTATGTCGAGACGATGACCAGCAGTCTTTACGTCGAGGATGACATGGATGTTTATCGGTATACGCTCGCCTTTGACCAATTACGCGCGATGGCGCTCGGCCCCGATGAGTCGATCAAGATGATCCGTCGGGTCGTCGGGACCACGTAGTCGGACGGAGGGGAGCAAGGTGCCCCAGCGACAGGTCGGCTTTGCCGCCCCTGTATGGCGTAAGTCCACCCGCAGCAATGGTGGTGAGGGCTGCGTTGAGTTGGCGGTCGTCGACGTCGCCTCTGACGGAGCCCCGCACAAGGTGGAGGCTGACAAGCTCTACCTCGTACGCGATTCGAAGAACCCCGACGGCCCGGTGCTGGGGTTCGCTCCGGGTGAGTGGGAGGCGTTCATCGGCGGTGTCAAGAACGGCGAGTTCGACCCCGAGGGCCAGGGCTGAGCATCTCCGTGGGGGAATCGTCCTCCGATGTCACACGCGGGACCGGCTCGCCGGGCTGCTCATGTGGTCGCAGGGGGCGGAGCGGGTGCGGTCGGTGGGTTAGGCGATCTTGTAGTGGGTGCCGTCCACCGTTGCCACGACGTCAAGTCGCCCACCCAGGGCCTGCACGTAGGAGATGAGCGTGCTCAGCGTCGTGGATGCGGGGTCGCCACGCTCGATCGCGGAAACCCGTTCTTGGCGGACGTGCATCCTCTCCGCGACGTCCGCCTGACGTAGGCCGACTTGCCTGCGTACCTGGGACAGCCTGATCGCGGCCACCATCTCCGCGGTGCCCTCGTCGATAGCCGTGATGTCCTCGTCATCGAAGATCTCTCGCTTGACAGCATCCCACTCGTGGAAAGTGGTCATCGGCCGTGTCCCTTCGATCCATGTTCGAGTAGCTCGACCCACTCGGCGAAACGCACTTCGGCGAGTGGAATCGCTTTCTCATACCAGGAGTCCCATTGTCCTGATTTATCTCCACCGACGAGTAGTACGGCAGTGCGCCTGGGGTCGAAGGCGAACAGGATCCTGATCTCGCTTGGGCCTGCGGAGCCCGGGCGGAGTTCCTTCAAGTTCTGTATGGCCGACCCCCGGATCCTGTCGACGAGCGGTCGGCCCAGGTCCGGTCCGATCTCGATCAGGGTCTGGATCGCCTGACCGATCAGCCGAGCGGTGATCCGGTCTTCCACGCGGATCGTGTGCAGCCACTCCTTCACTTCTCCGACCATCTCAAGACGCCACCCCACCGCGGCCCTCCTTCATAGTATGCAGGCATACTAGGAAAGCCAACTCTTCCACGCTAAGTAATCGTCAAACTTCTCATCGTGGTCACGGTGATCTCTGTAGTAGCTCGGCTTTCGGATCGTCCGGCGTCCGGGAGGGGCTCCGGAGCTGGTCGTCTTCGGGTCGCTGGGCGCTGTTCGGCCCTCCTGGTCGGTACGTCCGAGGAGTGCTGTGACAAGGTGCTCCTTGGGCGGTCCACAGCCAGCCGGAGAAGACGACGGCGCAGGACAGGACGCGTACGGTCTTGGCCCATCCGGTCTTCGGTAATCGGTCCATGGGATGGCATCCGCTCGATGTCAGCTCTCGGGAGCCGTGTTGAGGCGTTCCTCCAATTGCTCGATGCGCCGGGTGAGGGGCTGGAGTTCCTTGCGGACGACCGCCGCCAGTGCCTGGGCCGCGTCGGCGGGTACGGCCGGGGCCGCCGGCTGGGTCTGCGCCCGGAGGTGGACGTACCCCGCGAGGGCGGCGGCGACGGCGCGGCGGGTCAGGCGGGGCTCTGCGCCGAGGGCGCGCAGCACCTGCCCGGCGGTGCCGTCGGGTTCGGCGACCAGGCCGAGCAGGAGGTGCTCGCAGCCGACGTAGTTGTGCCCGAGCGCGGTGGCCTCGGTGACGGCCAGCTCCAGCGCGTTGGCGGCGGGGCCGCTGAAGTGCCGCGCCGTTCCCTCGTCGCCGTGGCCGTCGTAGCCGCTGTCGCCAGCGTCGTCGCCGTCGTCTCCGGACGCGGACGTGGATGCGGGTACGGACGTGGACGTGGACGTGGGGGAGCGGCGGTCGAGGGTGCGGCTCAGGTTTTCTGGCTCGATCTCCACGGCCCGGAGTACGTGCAGTGCCAGGTTGCCGCCCTCGGCGAGCATGCCGCCGAGCAGGTGCTCGGTGCCGACGCTCGGCGCCCCATCGGCCCGCGCCTGCTCCACGCCGAGCTTCAGCACGGTGCGCGCCCGTCCGGTGAAGTGCGCTAGCCGTTCGGTGGGGTCGTCGAGGTCCAGATCGCCCAGGACCGTCTCCCGTATGGCGGTGACGCGGCGCACCGCCTGCTCAAGAGCCCGCTGGCAGACGGCCGAGACGGGCACGCCCGCCTCCTTGACCGCCTCGGCGAGCTCGTCAGGCAGATAGACGTTGATCTTCGGCATCACACGCGCTCCGGGAAGTGGGGTTAGAGAAGGGTTATACCCCCTATATACCTCCAAGCGGGTTACTTGTCCACGCCGTGTGGGGGATAGATCACATATCTCTACGTGACGGCACCGAACGGGTGCCCGCCGCAGTTCGGGTCGGGCAGAATTCCTTCATGGAGCCACAGCCACTCATCGTCCGGCTCGAATCCATCGACCCCGGCGAGACCGAGGCCCTCGCGGAGAGGACGCTCCGCCTGCGCGACGAGATCCTTCAGCTCGACGGCGTCACCGCCGCCGAGCCCGTACCGTCCCGCGAGTCGGCGGCGGGCACCCGTGCCCCCGCGCTCATGCAAGAGGGCGCGCTCGCGATCTCCATCTACATCTGGATGGTCAGGCCCGCCGTCGCGATCATCCGCGACTTCCTCCGGCGCAACGCGGGGAACCGTGCGCGGCTCGAATTCCCCAACGGGCAGAAGGTGACGATCGAGGGCCATTCAGAGGGTTCCGCCGAGCGGCTCGTGGCCATCCTCAACGAATACAAGGAATACGAGGACAGAGCCGACCGTGACTGAGGCGCTGGGCGAAGATCTTCGCCTGGGCGGTCACCGGCGTGCCCTGGCGGTCGCCACCGGCCACTACCGTCACCCCTCCCTGCCCGACCTGGAGTCGCCCGCGAAGGACGCCGCGATCATGCGGAGGGTGCTCTCCGACCCGCTGCTCGGCGGCTTCGACCCCGTGGGCATCCTGTACGACGCCGACCTCGTGACCGTGCGCGAGCGCATCTACGACTTCTTCGTGACGGCCGAGCCAGACGACTTCCTGTTCGCCTACTTCTCCGGGCACGGGATGAAGGACGCCGACGGCCGCCTCTACCTCGCCACGATCGAGACCGACCCCGAGCGGCTGCTTCCCTCCGCCGTGCCGGCCGAGTACATCCGAGACTGCCTCGACAGGTGCCGCGCGCGCCGGGTGGCCATCGTCCTCGACTGCTGCTACGCCGGGGCGTTCCCGCGCAGCCGGCAGCAGCGCGCCGACCTCGAACGGGTGGTCATCGTGGCGGCCAGCCCGATCCAGCGGGCCCACGAGGCCGAGGACGACGCGGGCCAGGCGCTCCCGTCGGTCTTCGGAAGCGCGTTCTTCGAAGGCATCGAGACCGGCGCGGCCGACCGCGACGGCAACGGCTGGGTGAGCGTGCGCGAGGCCTTCGACCACGCCCGAGAGCGGCTCGGCTACAGCGGGCGGAACCAGACGCCCACGATCGACAGCAGGGTCGGCGGAGACCTGTGGGTCGCCCGCGCCCCCGTACGTCCCGGCGTACTCCCGGCCGACGTCGCCGCGCTGATGCACAGCGGGCGCGCCGCCGCGCGGGTCATGGCGGTCGAGGAGATCGGCCTGTGGCTGCTGTCGGCGGACGCCATCCAGGTGGCGACGGCTGAGCGCGCGCTGACGGACCTGCGTGCCGACCCCGCCGAGGAGGTCGGGCTGGCCGCGCGGCGGGCACTCGCCCGGCATCGCGGCACGTCGGTCACCGGCCTCGCCGAGGACACCGCGCGGGCACCGCTCCGCGACCCCCTCTGGTACAAGAAGGCCGTCTTCTACGAGGTGCGGGTGCGGAGCTTCTCCGACTCCGACGGCGACGGGGTCGGCGACCTGCGGGGGCTCATCAACAAGCTCGACTACCTCAGCTGGCTCGGGGTGACGTGCCTGACGCTGTCCCCGGTGTTCGGCTCGCCGCTCCACGACGACGGCTACGACATCGATGATTTCCTCGCCATAAATCCGGACCTGGGGACGCGGCAGGACTTCGTCGAGCTGATCGACGCCGCCCACCGCAAGGACATCCGCGTCGTGCTCGACCTGGTGCTCAACCACACGAGCGACCAGCATGAGTGGTTCCTCCGGTCCAGGAGCGACCCCGCCGGGCCGTACGGGGACTTCTACGTCTGGCGCGACGCCGGCGAGGGCGAGGCCCCGTACGGCCGCGGAAACGGTGACACGCGGGGCTGGACCTACGACCCGGTACGCCGCGCCCACTACTGGCATCGGTTCCTCGCGTCCGAGCCGGACCTGAACTTCGACAACCTGGCCGTGCAGGAGGCCATGCTCGACGTCGTGCGCCACTGGCTCGACCTCGGCGTCGACGGCTACCGGCTGATCTCCGCGCCTTATCTGTACGAGCGCGAGGGCACCTCGGGAGAGGGCCTCGCCGAGACGCACGACTACCTGAAGCGGCTGCGCGCCGAGGTCGAGAGGCTGTATCCCGGCCGCATCCTCATGGCGGACGCCAACCGCCGGCCGACCGACGCCGCGGCCTACTTCGGCGACGGCGTGACAGGGGACGAGTGCCACATGGTGCTCTACGCCTCGCTGATCCCGCGCATCTTCCTGGCCATCCGGCGCGAGAACCACCAGCCGGTCTCCGACGTGCTCACCCGGCTGCCCGCCACGGCGCCGAACTGCCAGTGGGGCGTGTTCCTGCGCAACAGCGACGAGCTGTCCCTGGCCTCACTCGACGAGCGCGAGCGCGCCTACCTGTTCCGCGAGTACGCCACGGCGCCGCGCATGCGCACCGAGACCGGCATCCGGCGGCGCCTCGCGCCGCTGGCGGACAACGAGCGCAGCCTCCTGGAGCTGTGTACGGCGCTCATGATGTCGCTCCCCGGCTCCCCGGTGCTCTACTACGGCGACGAGATCGGCATGGGCGACAACCTCATGCTGCGCGGCGGCGACAGCGTCCGTACGCCCATGCAGTGGTCGCCCGACCGCAACGCCGGCTTCTCTCACAGCGAGCCCGACCGGCTCATCCTGCCCGTCCTGATGGACTCGGTGTACGGCTACCAGGCGACGAACGTCGAGGCGCAGCGGCGGAGCCGTTCGCTCCTGCACTTCACGCGGCGGATCATCGAGTTGCGCCGGCACAACCCCGCCTTCGGGGTCGGCAGGTTCGAGGAGGTCGCCTCCACCAACCCCGCCGTGTTCGCCTACGTCCGCTCGCACCAGGTCGACCAGGTGCTGTGCGTGGTCAACTTCTCCAGGTTCGCCCAGGCGGCCCGGCTCGACCTCGCGGGGTACGCCAACCGCACTCCCGTGGAGGCCTTCGGGGGGTCGCGCTTCCTGCCGATCGGCCACGAGCCCTATCCCCTCAACCTGGCCGGCCACGGCTTCTACTGGCTCAACCTCCCGGCCTGACGCGGCCCGCACGACGGGCGCACAGTGACCCGTACAGTGGCCGCACATGGGAGGGCGCCGCCACCCCGTGAGGGATGGCGGCGCCTTGGTGATGCCGGGGGGTGCTTACGGGGTCTTTCAGCCGGTTACCCGGTCGGTCAGCCGGTCACCAGGGTGAGGCCGTAGACCGAGAGGATCTCGTTGACCGGCTGGAAGTAGGTGGTGCCACCGGAGGAGCAGTTGCCCGACCCGCCGGAGGTGACGCCCTGGGCCTGGCTGCCGGAGATGAAGGACCCGCCGGAGTCGCCGGGCTCGGCGCAGACGTTGGTGCGGGTGACTTCGTAGATCGTGCCCTGGGAGTAGGTCACGCTGGTGTTGCGCTGCTGGACGGTGCCGCAGTGCCAGCCGGTGGTCG
Organism: Sphaerisporangium sp. NPDC049003; assembly: GCF_043197795.1. NCBI lineage: Bacteria > Bacillati > Actinomycetota > Actinomycetes > Streptosporangiales > Streptosporangiaceae > Sphaerisporangium > Sphaerisporangium sp. NPDC049003. Next base: position 59,872 of record NZ_JBICTU010000007.1, on the reverse strand, counting down.
AGCCCGACCGGCAGATCGACGCGCCGACGCCGGCGACGGTCGAACCGGTGACGGTCACGTTGCCGTAGGACACGATGCCCCTGGGCGTCCAGTTGCTGTTCACCGCGACCCACGAGTAGTCGTTGGTCGGGAAGGACGAGCCCTGGAAGGTGCCCTGGGCGACCCGGTTGTACCCGGTCGTGGTGTTGCCCGCCCGGCCGCAGTGGCCGGCGCTGACGAAGCCCGGCGTGCTGCCGCGCCTCACCGAGAAGCCGATCGAGCAGCGGGCCGAGCTGTTGATGTAGTACGCCTCGCCGCCGCGCAGGTCGTAGAAGGTCTGCGGCCGCTCGGTGGACTGCTCGATCTTGACCATCGACTTGTCCACGCCGCTGGCGGCGACGAAGGCCTCGGCGTCCGAGGGCTGGGAGGTCTTGAGGACCACGCTGTTGCTCGGCACGTCGACGTACCACACCGGGGTCGACTTGGGCGTCTGGGCGGCGGCGGCCTTGTCGAGCGCGGCCTTGGCGGCGTCGAGCGAGGCGAGGCTACGGCCGACGACCTTGGCCTGGACGCCGGTGCCGGTGATGGCGGACGCGGCGGCGGCGTCGGTGGTGGCGACGGTCAGCGTCGCCGAGGTGGGTCCGCTGAGCCACGAACCGGCGAAGGTGTCGCCGAGCTGGGTCTTGACCTTGGCCTCGACGCCGCTGAAGCGCGACTCGTTGAGCAGGCGGGACTCGGCCTGCTCGCGGGTGATGCCGAGGTCACGGCTCATCGCGTCGAGCATCGGGGGAGCGGGTTGCGCGGTGACGCCGGTCGCGGCGGCTGGTGCGCGGTCTGCGACAGCTGGGGCGGCCATGATGGTGAGGACACTGACGGCTAGAGCGCATCCGGCGGTAACGGTGCGTCTGCGGAGCATGGGCTCTCCTCGGTGTTCGGGGGTGCCGTCACCGTAACTGCGCTCACGGAAGTCGCGGAGCTATCGTTTGGTCCCTATCGCCGCGTTATGGAACCCTCCGGAGCGATGCCGGGCCTGTCCGGATTCGCCAACCGGGACCTCGGAACGGCGGCTTGGCCGCCGGGCGCGGGGGGCTCGTCACGAGAGCGACGGCATTTCCGCGGCCGGAAAAATAGCGCAGCTTTTTATACTGACTTGCCAGGGGAATGCGATTATGTCGCGAATCTGATCGTTGCTATGGCCATAGCGGAGCGGACACAATGTTCTGCCGCTTCAAAGCGAAATGCGGCCACTCTCTCCGCATCCCCCTTTCCCGAGTTGGAGTAGAAATGTCAGGGTTCTCGATCCGTACCCGCTATGCCACGACCGCCCTGGTCGTGGCGTTCTCGGGTACTTCGGTCGCTGTTCTTCCGCCGGTCTCGGCGTCGGCTTCCACGACCGCGTTCACGTCCACCGCCGCGTCCACTCCCAAGCACAAGTCCACCGAGCTCGTATTCCACGCCGACAATGTGGTGAACACCCAGCCCGCACAGGTCAAGCCGGGCGATTCATGGGTCACCTACTTCTCCCTCTCCGACGCGAAAAGGAAGCGGGCCGGTGACGGCAGCACGCGCTGCTCGGCGGTTCAGGCGACCGCGCACGGCGTCATCGCGCAGTGCACGCGCGTGCTGCGCACGAGGCAGGGGCAGATCACGCTGCTCGGTATGGACGAGTGGGCGGGCAACCCGCCGTGGACGAGCGGTGCCACGATCACCGGCGGCACCGAGCGCTACGCCGGCGTGACCGGCTCGGCCCGCGTCACGACCTCCGGTCAGCACGTCATCTTCAAGCTCGACCCGGAGGACTGAGGCCGGGCGCACGCGGAGGCGGTGCTGCCGTCCCACGCCGGACGGCGGTACCGCCTCGACGTCGGCGCCGGTGGGGCCGTCGAGGCGGGGGCCTGTCGCTCCACGCATCGACGTTCCTCGGTGTTGGGGGGCGTCACCGTAGCGGCGTCCATGCTGGGCGCGATTGGTCTGCCCCTATCGCTGGGTTATGGAACCGTGCCGAACTGGGGGTTGGCGACGAGCCAGTCGCGGTAGCGGGAGCTGCGTCCTATGGCGTCCCCGTAGGCCTCCCGCGCGTGGTGCGCCAGCGAGGGCGCGGCGCGGGCGGCGAGGGAGTCCGAGTGCCAGCCCAGCAGGTGCCGCCACCGCAGCGGCGCCCCGGCGACGGGCATCATCACCAGCTCGGCGGTCAGCTCGAACGTCGCCTGGCACAGCGCCACGGCCTTGCCCACCTTGACCAGGTGCAGGCAGGTTCCCACGTCGGTCTCGTACACGGTCTTCGGGACGAAGCCCGCACGCGCGCACGCCCCGGCGAAGCAGTCGGCGAAACAGCCGTCCCCCGGGGCCACCGCCCACGCCTCGTCGGCGAGGTTGGACAGTTCCAGCTCCTTCTCTCCGGCCATGGGGTGGTCCTCGCGAAGCAGGACGAAGACCGGGTCGGCCCCGACGACGCTCCACGTCATGATGTCGGCGGCGGGGGGCGGGGTGTCCCCGCAGGTCCCGATGAGCGCGAAGTCGAGCCGCCCGGCGCTCACCAACGTGGTGAGCTCGCGTGAGGACCACGACGTACGGGTGCTGACGGGCGTGTTCGGATGGGCCATGGTGAGTCTTTCGACCAGGCCGCCGAGTATGGGTCCGTGGGTGGCGCCGATCCGGAACCCCGGTATTCCTTCATAGGTGTTGGCGAAGCGCACCGCCTCTTCTTGGAGTTCCCGCACAGCGGGCAGCAGGACACGTGCCCGAGTCAGGACGAGTTCGCCGAGGGGAGTGGGACGGGCGCCGTTGCGGTCACGCTCGAACAGAGCGCCACCGAGCGTGCGCTCGATCCGTTTCAGCTGCGCGGTCAGCGATGGCTGGGCCAGTCCGAGCTGGGTGGCCGCCTTGGTGACGCTCCCTGCCTCGGCGACCGCGCGCACGATCTTGAGGTGACGGAGCTCCAGATCCATACCGGGAACGTACGACTAACGTGTTATGTCCGCAATGCCGATTTGTCACGAAATTTGACATTAATTAGTCGGATCATGCCCAACATCTTTCACGTCCCGCGAGGCGAGATGTGATGAGAAGGACTGGAACGTGTTCCTCATATTTTCGCCGTCGCGATCATGCCCGGGCGTCCGGCAGGCCGTACCGATCAGATGTTCTAGATAGAACACGTTGCAGTCATTGTCGCGCGCGCCGTACATTCGTGCCATGCGGACACGTGTCACCGACATGTTCGGGATCGAGTTACCGATCTTCGCTTTCAGCCACTGCCGGGATGTCGTCGCCGCGGTCAGCCGCGCCGGCGGCATGGGAGTGCTCGGCGCCCTCTACTTCACTCCCGACGAGCTCGAAATGGAGCTCAAGTGGATCGACGACCACGTCGACGGCAGGCCGTACGGCGTGGACGTGGTCATGCCCGCCTCGTACGCCGGAGCCGACCTCGGCGTCGACTCCCCGGAGGAACTGGTGGCCAGGCTCCAGGGGATGATCCCCGACGGGCACCGCCGGTTCGTGGAGAACCTGCTGGCCGAGCACGGCGTGCCCCCGCTGTCCGGCGGGGCCGACGCGGGCAGGGTGCTGCTCGGCTGGACCGACGCCACCGCCCGGCCCCAGGTCGAGACCGCGCTCAGGCACCCGATCGCGCTGCTCGCCAACGCGCTCGGCCCACCGCCCAAGGACGTCGTCGACCTGGCCCACGCCAAGGGGGTCAAGGTCGCCGCCCTCGCCTCGACGCCGCGCCATGCCGTCAAGCAGGTCGAGGCCGGCGTGGACGTGGTCGTCGCCCAGGGGACCGAGGCGGGCGGGCACACCGGGGAGATCTCCACCATGGTGCTGATCCCGCAGGTCGCGGACGCCGTCGACGTCCCCGTCCTCGCCGCGGGTGGCATCGGGTCGGGCCGCCAGATGGCCGCGGGGCTCGCGCTCGGCGCCGAGGGCGTCTGGACGGGCTCGCTGTGGCTGACGGTCGAGGAGGCCGACACGCCCGAGCACGCCCGGCAGAAGATCCTCAAGGCCACCTCCCGCGACACCGTGCGGTCCCGCTCCTGGACCGGCAAGCCCGCGCGGCTGCTCAAGAACGAGTGGACCGACGCCTGGGAGTCGGCCGAGTCGCCGGGAACGCTGCCGATGCCCCTCCAGTTCATGCTGATCTCCGGCGCCCTGCGCAGGATCGGCAACTCCGACGCCGCCGAGCTCGCGACGTTCCCGGCGGGCCAGATCATCGGTTCCATGAACCAGGTGAAATCCGCCAAGGACGTCGTCTTCGGCCTGGTCGAAGAGTACGTAGAGGCCATCGAACGCCTGGACCGCCTCACGGGAGGCTGATCTCGTCTCACCGGGTGCCGAGAAGCCCTGACCTTCGGGGTACGCCTGTTCCGCGTCAGCCCGTCTGCCATAGATACGACAGGGGAAGCGCGGTGAGCCGGTCCCCGAAGGACAGGGGAATGTCCCCGTAATGCAAGATGGATGGATGCCGGAGACGATCGACGCGCCGCCCATCATGGGCAACGTGCCGGGCTCGTACGCTCTCGGGGTGTTCCGTGACCGGCATCCGGTCCTGTTGCGGCAGGTCAGGGATGCGCTGCCCTACACCCCCGACCGGCACGAGGCGCTCGACCGGCTGGCGGGCGAGGTCGCGCGGGACGTGATGGAGCCGCTCGACGGCTCGGCGCACGACTACGCCGCGTGGGCGGAGTGGGGGCGCGGGAAGCTCGGCCGCCGGTGGGTCGACGTGCCGTTCCTGTGGGCCGAGAGCTACTTCTACCGCAAGCTCCTCGACGCCACGGGCTACTTCGGGGACGGCCCGTGGCGGGGCGTCGACCCGTTCGGGCCGGTGAAGCAGGCCGAGCTGCGGGGCACCGCCGTGGACGACGAGCTGGCCGCCCTGGACAAGGCCGCCACGCTGTCTCCCGGCGAGCGGGCGAAGGGACTGCTGCTCGGATCGCTCTGGGGCAACCGCGCGGACCTCTCGTTCAGGGTCACGCTGACGGACGAGCGTGAGCAGGTGGCCGCCCTCGTCGTGGACGACAGCGCGTTGCTGTGGTCGCTGATCCGCGACGGCGCTCCGGGGAGGGTCTGCGTGCTCGCGGACAACGCCGGGCGCGAGCTGCTGCCCGACCTCGTCCTGGTCGACCACCTCCTGTCCGAGGGACTCGCCGCCGAGGTGGTGCTGCACGTCAAGCCGCACCCGTACTTCGTGTCCGACGCCACGCCGGCGGACGTGGCCGCCTGCCTGCGGCGGCTCGCGGGCGCGCCGGGACGGGCGGGCGAGGCGGGCGCCCGGCTCTGGAGGGCGATGGGGGAGGGGCGCCTCACGCTGCGCGCCCATCCCTTCTCGTGCGCTCCGCTGCCGTACCGGGACATGCCCGACGACCTGCGCGAGGACTTCGCCTCGGCCTCCCTGACGATCACCAAGGGGGACCTCAACTACCGCCGGCTGGTCGGCGACCAGGTGTGGCCGCCGGACACGCCGTTCCGGGACGTCACCGCGTACTTCCCGGGGCCGGTCGCCGCCCTGCGCACGCTGAAGTCGGACGTGCTCGTCGGGGTCGGCGAGCGCACCCTGGTCGCCCTGGACGCGGCGGGCGAACCGTGGCGCACGACGGGCACGCACGCCATGATCCAGGCTCGGGCGTGAGGGCGGCGGGCATGTCCTTGTAGAGAGCGGGCTAAGCGCCCTTGTAGAGGGGGGGACGCTTCTCGCGGAAGGCGCGGGAGCCCTCCTTGGCGTCCTCGGAGCCGATCACCGGCCATCCGATGGCGTCGGAGACCTTGAGGGCCTCGGCCTCGGGCATGCCCAGCGTCTCGCGGTACGTCCGGAGTATGGCCTGCACCGCGAGCGGGCCGCAGGCCGCGACCTGGTCGGCGATCTCGCGGGCGACGGTCAGGGCCTGCCCGTCCGGCACGACGCGGTTGACCAGGCCCATCGCCAGCGCCTCCTGGGCGGTGACGGCCCGGCCGGTGAGCAGCAGGTCCATGGCGAACGCGTAGGGGACCTGGCGTGGCAGCCGGATGGCGCTGCCTCCCATGGGGAACAGCGCGCGCCTCGCCTCGAACAGGCCCAGCGTCGCCGACTCCGCGACGACCCGCAGGTCGGTGCCGACCAGCAGCTCCGTGCCGCCCGCGACGGCGTAGCCCTCGACCGCGCAGATGATCGGCTTGGTCGGCAGGGCGTCGCCGTCGCGCAGCAGGCCCTTCCAGTGGAAGTCGGGGATCTCCTGGGCGCGCTTGAGCACGCGGGGGTCGGTGGACGGCGTGCCCATGGCCTTGAGGTCGGCCCCGGCGCAGAAGGTGCCGTTCGCGCCGGTGAGGACGCCCACCCGTACGCCGGGCTCGGCGGAGATGTAGGCCCAGGCGTCGGCGAGCCCTACCAGCATGTCGGATGAGAGCGCGTTCCTGGCCTCGGGACGGTCCATCGTCACGATCACGACGTGGTCCTCGCGCTCGACGCGGCAGTGTGGCGTGCTGATGGGCAGGAGCTCCATGGACACCGTCCTCAGTGGTCAGGCGCCTGCCGGGCCGGCCGGACGCTCGGTGGGTGTTATATCAAGCGCTTGCTCGGGTCGCGTCGGGCGGGTTAGTCTGCGGCTTGCGAACTAGAACAGATTCTTGTTCGTGACCTCCCGTAGCGCCAGGTCTTGTCCGAATATCAGGAACGTGCTTCACTGCGGCGGATTCGGGGGAGGTCGCAGACGTCAAGGACGTCAGGGCGGAACCGAACAAGGGAGTTCCGATGGGCTCGCTCGGCTTCTGGAGGCTCGCGCAGGCGGATCCCGGCTGGATCGCGGCGGTGGATCCCGACGGCACCGAGTACACGGCCGGGGAGCTGCTCGCCCGGGCCAACCGCCTCGTCCACGGCCTGCGCGCCCTCGGCCTGAAGGCGGGCGACGGCATCTGCGGCCTGGTGCCGAACGGGGTCGACGGCCTCACCGTCTACCTCGCCGCGTTGCAGGCGGGCTGGTACTACACCCCGGTCAACTGGCACCTCACCGGGCCCGAGATCGCGTACATCGTCTCCGACAGCGAGGCCAAGGCGTTCTTCGTCCACGAGCGGTACGCCAAGGAGGGCGCGCGGGGGGCCGAGGCGATCGAGGCGGACCGGCGGTTCTCGTTCGGCTCGATCGAAGGGTTCCGGCCGGTGTCGGAGCTCACCGTGGGACGGCCCGAGACGCTGCCCGGCGAGCGTACGGCCGGCGCGACCATGCACTACACCTCCGGGACGACGGGCAGGCCCAAGGGCGTCAGGCGACCGCTGAACGGGCTCGATCCGGACGACGCGGCCGAGCTGATGGCGTTCCTGCTCTCGCTGTTCGGGGTCACGGCGGGCAGGCCCAACGCCCACCTGGTGACCTCGCCCAACTACCACACGGCGGTCACGCAGTTCGGCGGCACGTCGCTGCACATGGGGCACACGCTCGTCTACATGGACAAGTGGGACCCGGAGGAGACGCTGCGGCTCTGCGAGAAGTACCGGGTGACCAACTCCCACATGGTGCCCACGCACTTCAAGCGGCTGCTCGGCCTGCCCGACGAGGTCAAGCACAAGTACGACCTCTCCTCGCTGAAGTGGATGATCCACGCGGCCGCGCCCTGTCCGGTCCCGGTCAAGTGGGCGATGCTCGAATGGTGGGGCGACTGCATCTACGAGTACTACGCGGCGACCGAGGGCGGCGGCACCATCGCCACGCCGGAGGGGTGGAAGAAGCACCCGGGCACGGTCGGCACGGCCTGGCCGATCAGCGAGCTGCTCATCGTGGACGACGACCACGAGCCCGTCCCGGCGGGCACCCCCGGCACGATCTACATGAAGATGGGGGGCCTGCGCTTCGAGTACAAGGGCGACCCCGCCAAGACCGAGGAGAACCGGCTCAGGGACCACTTCACCGTCGGTGACATCGGCTATCTCGACGAGGAAGGCTTCCTGTTCCTCTGCGACCGCAAGGCCGACATGATCATCTCGGGTGGCACCAACATCTACCCGGCCGAGATCGAGAACGAGCTGGTGGTCCATCCGAAGGTGGCCGACGTCGCCGTCTTCGGGATCCCGGACGACGAGTGGGGTGAGCAGATCAAGGCCGTCGTCGAGCCCGCTCCCGGCGTCGCTCCGGGGCCGGAGCTGGCGGGCGAGATCCTGCGGTCACTCGAAGGACGGCTGGCCAAGATGAAGTGGCCGCGTTCGATCGACTTCATCGAGGAGATGCCGCGCGAGCCGAACGGCAAGCTCCTCAAGCGCAAGCTCCGTGATCCCTACTGGGAGGGCCGAGACCGTGCCATCTGATCCGCTCGTCGCCGAGCATGTGCTGGAGTTCCCCGGGGGGTACACCCGCACGACGGGACCCGTGATCGGGCGTTTCCTCACGGAGTTACGCGACGGGCGGATCGTCGGGGTGCGTACGGCCGACGACCGCGTGCTGGTGCCGCCCCTGGAGTACGACCCGGCCACCGGCGAGGCCGTGACCGGCACGTTCGTCGAGGTCGGCCCGGCGGGCACCGTGCTCGGCTGGGCCTGGGTGGAGACGCCGCGCAAGGGACACCCACTCGACCGGCCGTTCGCCTGGGCGCTGGTCAAGCTCGACGGCGCGGACACCTCGCTGGTCCACGCGGTCGACGCCGGCGACGTCAAGGCGATGCGGCCCGGCCTGCGGGTGCGTCCCCGGTTCCGGCCGGAGGCCGAGCGCGTCGGGCACATCACCGACATTTCGTGCTTCGTTCCTGAGGTCACCACGATGGTCTCGCACGTCCGCACCGAGTACCGCGTCCAGGCCGGCCGATCGCTCGCCCGCTTCCTCGAAGGCGTCCGCGAAGGCGTCTTCCTGGCCGGGCGCTGCACGCACTGCGACAAGGTCTACGTGCCCTACCGCACCACCTGCCCGCAGTGCGGCTCGTCCATCAGTGAGGAGGTGGAGCTGCCCGGCACCGGCACCGTCACCACCTTCGCCATCAACAACCTGCCCGATCCCCGCGCGCCCGAGGTGCCGTTCGTCTCGGCCTACATCCTGCTCGACGGGGCGGACGTCCCGATGATCGCGCTGATGGGCGACGTGCCCGCCCACGAGGTGCGGCAGGGCATGCGGGTGAGGGCCGTCTGGGTGCCTCCCGAGGAGCGCACCCTCTCCATGACCAACATCAGGTGGTTCGCCCCCACGGGCGAGCCCGACGCCGAACTGTGAGCGAGCGAGCGGTGAGGACGTGTGAGCGAGCGAGCTGTGAAGACCTGTTGAGTGAGCGAGCTGTGAGGACCTGTTGAGTGAGCGAGCTGTGAGGACCTGTTGAGTGAGCGAGCTGTGAGGATCGACGGCGCGAGCCGCGTGAGGGGAGGGTCGCGTGCGTGAGGTAGCGGTCGTCGCGTTCGCCCAGACCAGGCACACCGGCCACGACGAGGGACTGACCGAGCCCGAGCTGATCTCGCCGGTGATCCAGGAGGTCAAGCGGCTGTCCGGCCTGACGAGGTTCGGCTTCACCTGCTCGGGAAGCTGTGACTACCTCGCGGGGGCGCCGTTCTCGTTCGTCTCCGCGCTGGACGCCATCGGCGCCTGGCCGCCGATCTCCGAGAGCCATGTCGAGATGGACGCCGCCTGGGCCCTGTACGAGGCGTGGGTGCGCCTCCAGCATGGCGACGTGGACTCGGCGCTGGTGTACGGCTACGGCAAGTCCTCCCAGGGCGACCTGCGGGAGATCATGACGCTCCAGCTCGACCCGTACTATCTGGCTCCGCTCGGCCTCGACCAGGTCTCCTTCGCCGCGCTGCAGGCGAGCGCGCTGGGCGCCGACCCGGGCGAGCTCCGCGAGATCGTACGGCGCAGCCGCGCCGACGGCAGGGCCAACCCGTACGCGCTGGACCTGCCCGAGCCAGGCGAGGAGGGGTACGAGGTACGGCCGCTGCGTCCGAGCGACGCCGCGCCCATCACCGACGGCGCGGCGGCGGTGGTGCTCGCGGCCGGCGACCTGGCCAGGGAGCTGGTCGAACGCCCGGCGTGGATCACGGGGATCGCCCATCGGACCGAACCCCATTACCTGGGCATGCGCGATCTCGCCCGGTCGGCGTCCGCCGCCGACGCCGCGCGGGCCGCGGGCGTCGGCAAGGGTCCGGTCGAGGTCGCCGAGCTGCACGCCCAGTTCAGCCACGAGGAGATCATCCTCCGCGAGGCGCTCGGGCTGCCGCCGGACACGGTGGTCAACCCCTCGGGCGGCCCTCTGGCCGCCAATCCCGTCATGGCCACCGGGCTGATCCGCGTCGGCGAGGCCGCCCGGCGCGTCATCGACGGCGGCGCGAGCCGAACCGTCGCCCACGCGTCGTCGGGCCCGTGCCTCCAGCAGAACCTCGTCACCGTGTTGGAGGCCTGACCATGGCAAACCGCTGCGCCGTCATCGGGGTCGGGCAGACCAAGTACCAGACCAGGCGGCGGGACGTCTCGATCGCCGGGCTGGTGCGCGAGGCCGCCATCCGCGCCCTGGAGGACGCCGAGCTGACGTTCAAGGACATCGACGCGGTCGTCATCGGCAAGGCCCCCGACCTGTTCGAGGGCGTCATGATGCCGGAGGCCTACCTCGCCGACGCGCTCGGCGCCGCGGGCAAGCCGGTGACCCGCGTCCACACCGCCGGCAGCGTGGGCGGCTCGACCGCGCTGGTCGGGGCCTCGCTCATCCAGGGCGGCGTACACGAGCGGGTGCTGGTGGTCGCCTTCGAGAAGCAGTCGGAGTCCAACGCGACGTGGGCGCTTTCGACGCACCTGCCGTTCAACGCCTCCCTGGTCGTGGGCGCGGGAGGGTACTTCGCCCCGCACATCCGCGAGTACATGCGGCGGTCGGGCGCCCCCGACCACATCGGCACGCTCGTCGCCGTCAAGGACCGGCGGAACGCCCTCAAGAACCCGTACGCGCACCTGAGGATCCCCGGCATCGACCGGGCCATGGTCGAGTCCACGCCGATGCTCTGGGAGCCGATCCGCTACCTGGAGACCTGCCCGTCCTCGGACGGCGCCTGCGCCATGGTGCTCGCCGCCGAGCACAAGGTGACGGGCACGCCCGCCTGGGTACACGGCACGGCCATGCGCTCGGAGCCCATCTTCCGCGCGGACCGCGACACGGTGAACCCGCAGGGCGGCAAGGACTGCGTCGCCGACGTCTACCGCCAGGCCGGTGTCACCGACCCCCGGCGGGAGATCGACGTCGCCGAGGTGTACGTCCCGTTCTCCTGGTACGAGCCGATGTGGCTGGAGAACCTCGGCTTCGCAGGGGAGGGCGAGGGCTGGAAGCTGACCGAGTCCGGGGCCACGGCGCTCGACGGGGACATCCCCTGGAACGCCTCCGGCGGCGTCCTCAGCTCGAACCCCATCGGCGCGTCCGGGCTGATCCGCTTCGCCGAGGCGGCGTTGCAGGTCAGGGGCCTCGCGGGGGAGCACCAGGTGGACGGGGCGCGCCGCGCGCTCGGCCACGCGTACGGCGGGGGCGCCCAGTTCTTCGCCATGTGGATCGTCGGGAGTGACCGGCCGTGAGGGTCTTCAGCCACGACTTCTAAGGAGCGTCCCCGATGGAGTTCAACCACGCTGATCTGTTCGAGGGATTGGCCGACGCGATCGGGGACCGCGTGGCCGTCGTCTGCGGTGACACCCGCATGACCTACGCCGAGCTGGAGGCGCACGCCAACCGCCTCGCGCACTTCCTGCGGGACCGGGGCGTCGAGCCCGGACAGCACGTCGGCATCCACCTGTACAACGGCATCGAGTACATCGCGGGGATCCTGGCTGTACTGAAGATCAGGGCGGTGCCGGTCAACGTCAACTACCGGTACGTCGAGTCCGAGCTGCTCTACCTGTACACCGACTCCGACATCGTGGCCCTGCTGTTCGACGTGGAGTTCGACGACAGGGTGGCCGCCACCGCCCCGCGGTGCCCCAAGCTGGAGACCTTCGTCGCCGTCGGCGGCCCCTCGCGCGTCGAGGCCGCCGTGCCGTACGGGCAGGCCGTCGCCGGGCGGCCGTACGGGCGCGACGGCTTCCCCGCGCGGTCGGGCGACGACGTCTACATCATCTACACCGGCGGCACGACCGGCATGCCCAAAGGCGTCATGTGGCGCACCGAGGACCTGTTCATGGCCTTCGGCGGCGGCAACCCGTACGGGGAGCCGCACAGCGAGCCCGGGCAGGTCATCGAGACGGCGAGGAACACGGGGCCCATCGTCATGATGCCCGCCGCGCCGCTGATGCACGGAGCGGCGCAGATGGCCACGTTCATCGCGTGGTGGATGGGGGCGACCATCGTCTACACGCCGAGGTTCGACGCCTCCGAGGTGCTGCGCGCGGTGGAGCGCGAGAAGGTGCTTACGCTCAACATCACGGGTGACGCGATGGCGCGCCCCCTCGCGGACGAGATCGCCGCGGGGACGTACGACCTGTCGTCGCTCATGGTCCTGAGCTCGACCGGGGCCATCCTCACGGGCGCTGTACGCGATCGGCTGCGGGAGCTGCTGCCGAACGTGATGATCATCGACAGCTTCGGGTCGACGGAGTCCGGCTACACCGCCTCGGCCGTGGCGGGCTCGTCCCCGGAGTCCGGGCTGAAGTACCAGCCCAACGCGAGCTCCACGCTGGCCGTGCTGAACGACGCCCTGGAACCCGTGAAGCCGGGGTCCGGCGAGATGGGAACCGTGGCCAAGACGGGAAGCATCGCCTTCGGGTACTACAACGACCCGGACAAGACGAACAGGACCTTCGTCACCGACGCCGAGGGGACGCGCTGGTTACTCACCGGCGACCTCGCCAGAATCGAGGATGACGGGACGATCCTGGTCTTCGGGCGCGGCTCGCAGTGCATCAACAGCGGCGGCGAGAAGGTCTTCCCCGAGGAGGTCGAGGCCGTGCTCAAGGGACACCCGGCCGTGTTCGACGCCGTGGTGACCGGGATCCCGGACGACCGCTGGGGCAGCCGCGTCGCCGCCGTCGTCGAGCCCAGGGAGGGCGCCGAGCCGACGGCCGAGGAACTGGACGCGCACTGCCGGGGGAGGCTGTCGGGATACAAGGTGCCGCGTACGTACGCCTTCGTGGACCGCATGGTGCGCTCACCCGCGGGCAAGGCCGACTACCGCTGGGCCAAGGAGACCGCCCAGGCCACCCTCTCCTGACCGGGCCCGTTCAAGCGCAGGACGTTCGCCGTACGACACGGTGGCCCGCTGCCCGGGGAGGGGCATCCCACGGGTGATCATGGAGCCCAGTGCACCCTCCGAGGGCTCGTTCAGGACTCGCGCGCGCCGTCACCGGCGAGCGCGGCGACGGCTCCGAGGCCGATGTAGACGAGCCCGCTGGCGATGTCGAGCCGCCGGGTGGCCCTGACGGAGCGGCGCAGGCGGCCGGCGAGGGCGGCGGACAGCAGGGCGTAGCTGCCGTCGCTGGCCATCCCGAGGGCGATCCAGATGAGACCGAGCACCACGATCTGGCCCGCGACCGGGCCGCGTGCCGGGTCGACGAACTGCGGAAGGAAGGCCAGGAAGAAGATCGCCGTCTTGGGGTTGAGCACGTTGACCACGAAGCCCTCCCCGAACAGCCTCGGCCGGGACACGGGCGCGACCTGCTTGGCGAGGTCGCCGGTACGGGAGAAGAGCTTCCGCAGGCCGAGGTAGACGAGGTAGGCAGCGCCGAGGTACTTGACCAGGGCGAACGCCGTGGCCGAGGCTGCGAGCAGCGCGCTGATGCCAAGGGCGGCGGCGGCCACGTGGACCACCGAGCCCGCGTGGATGCCCGCGACGGAGACCAGCCCGGCCGTACGTCCCTGCGCCACGCTCCGCGTCACGATGTAGACGACGGCGGGGCCGGGTACGAGCAGCAGCGCGAGGGTCGCCGCGGCGAAGATCGCGAGTGTGGTGATAGGTGGCATGCCGCTGATGCTAGGAAATGCCTGGTAATCCGGTCCAGCGCATTTCGGGGTGTCCGACGCCCCTCTCGGCCGCCCGGTGGCGGAGCCTGCCCGTGTCGGTCAGCCGGCGTGTTGGCACTGGACCAATGGATGACTTTGCCGCAGCGTGGTGTCCGTGAATACGACATCGCCATCCATTACCGACGTCCTCGACGCCGCGCGCCTGATCGCTCCGCACCTGCCGGAGACCCCCATGTGGTCCTATCCGGTGCTCAACGAGCGGCTGGGGACCGAGACGCTCGTCAAGCACGAGAACACCCAGCCCACCGGCGCGTTCAAGGTGCGCGGAGGGATCAACCTGCTCGCCCGCATGCCCGGGGACCAGCGGGCGGCCGGAGTGCTGACCTATTCCACGGGCAACCACGCCCAGTCGATCGCGTACGCGGCCCGTATCTTCGGCGCGCCCTGCACGATCGTGATGCCCGAGAACCCGAACCCGGCCAAGGTCGCGGCGGTCGAGGCACTCGGCGCCACCGTGGAGATCAAGGGAGCCACGATGGTGGAGGCGGGCGAGTACGCTGCCACGCTCGCCGTGGACCGGGGGAACCGCCTGATCAGCCCCGCCGACGAGCCCGGTTTGATCGCCGGGGTCGGCACGCTGTACCTGGAGATGCTGACCCGCCGTCCGGACCTCGACGCGATCTTCGTCCCGGTGGGGTCGGGTACGGGCGCGGCGGGCGCGTGCCTGGTCGCGAAGGCGGTCGCACCCGGGTGCCGGGTGATCGCCGTACAGTCGTCGCTGGCGCCGGCCGCTCACGACTCGTGGCGGGCGGGCGAGCCGGTCAGGCGGCCGGTGCGGACGGTGGCGGACGGCCTCGCGACCGGATCCGCCTTCGCGCTGCCGCAGGAGATCATGCGCGATCTGGACGGCTTCACGCTGGTCACCGATGACGACCTTCGTCTTGCCCAGTGGCTGCTGCTCGCCGAGGCGCACACGCTCACCGAACTGGCCGGGGCCGCCGCGCTGGCCGCCCTCATCAGCAGGAAGGAGGAGTTCGCGGGACGCAAGGTAGGCGTCGTCTGCACCGGCGCCAACGCCGGCCCCGCCGAACTCCAACGCGTCCTGTCCACTGCGTATCCGACGGCTGCGAACCACGGCTGATCACGACGAGGGCGCTACCTGGTGGGCCGGTTGGGTTGTTGTTCCCTCCCGGCACCCATTGCCGGGGGGACCCATCTGCTTCCCACCCAGCAATACGCCCATACAACACGGCGACCAGGGAGTACGGCGACCACTGGATACACCCGGTGCGGCGTTTGGGTGGGGAGCCCCTGGGCTATTCAGGCACGTTCGTGCCGGCGATGCGGCCGTGGATGAGGTCGGTGAGGGTGGCGTGGACCTCGGTCAGGGGGCGCTCGGGGTGAAGTGCCCGGCGCTCGATCGAGACCGTGAGGACCATCCCGAACACCGCCGTCGCCGCCGTCTCCACGTCGAGATCCGCCCGCAACTCTCCAGCGTCGACGGCCTCCCGCAACACGTCGGCGTACACCCCGAGTGCCTGCCTGCGGAGCCGTGCCACCGCCTCCTCCCAGGTGGTGCGCCACATCTCGGCCAGCAGCACTCGGGCGAACGCGCCGTACTCCTCGAAGAAGCGAAGCTGCGCCATCACCACCGCGTCAAGCCGTTGAAGCGGCGCGGAAGCCGGTCCGCCAGGCGGGTTAGGGACGGGTGCCCCACCGGGCGGGGTGAGGGTGGAAGACCCACCTGGTGGGGTGAGGGCGGGAGTCTCGCCGGGGGGCTTGTCGGTGAGGGCATCGTTGAGAGTGTCGGCGAGCCGTTGGATGCCGTGGTCCAGGAGAGCGACGAACAGGCCGTCCTTGCTGCCGAAGTTGTAGAAGACGGTGCCTTTGGCGACCCCGGCGCGGTCGGCGATCGCGTCGACCGTTGTGGCGGTGTAACCCTGCTCGGCGATCAGCTCCACCGCGGCCATGTAGAGCTTGAGCTGGGTCTCCATCTTGCTCATATCAACAGCCCCGGCTTGCTCGTGCGGACGTTTCCAGCTTGCGGACAGGGGAGCTGCGGCTCGTTGACGCACACGTCTCCGGCCTCCGCATGGGCGGCTTGTTCGTACGGATGTCTCTGGTTTCCGGATGAGGGTGCTGCGGCTTGTTGGTGCGGGTGTTTCTGGTTTCCGTCATAGCGACAGCTCTGGGTGGAGGCGGCGCGGGGACCAGGTTCTGGCTCGGTGTGCGGCGAGGACGGTCAGGGCCAGGCCGAGGGCGGTGAAGGCGGTGAGCACGCCGCAAGCCTGCCACACCACGGTCGCGTCGCCGCCGCTGATCAGCCGGCGGAGCGCCCGTACGACCCAGCTCATCGGGAGCCAGGGCGAGATCGCCTGGAAGAACCCGGGGGAGGTCTCGATGGGATAGGTGCCGGCCGCCGAGGTGAGCTGCAGCATGAGCAGCGCCAGCACGAGCACCCGTCCGGCCGGGCCCACAAGGGCGTTGACGGCCTGGACGAGAGCGAGGAATGCCGTGACCGTGAGCGCCAGCAGGCCGAACATGCCCGCCCAGTTCGCCGCGTCGAGCCCGAGGCCGAACCGGATGACTCCCAGCAGCACGGCCACCTGCAGGAAGCCCATGGTGACACCCGGCAGCCAGCCGGCCGTCGCGATGCGCCAGGCGGGGGCGGAGCCCGCGAGCAGGCGAGGGTTCAGCGGGCGCAGGACCATGTAGGTCACCATGGCGCCGACCCACAGCGCCAAGGGGATGAAGAACGGCGCGAAGCCCGTGCCGTAGTTGGGCACGCTGTTGTCGACCTCGCTGTCGAGCCTGACGGGGTCGCTCATCATGCCCGTACGGCTGTCGCGCTCGGAGGCGGTGTAGTCGGGAATCTTGCCGGCGCCGTCGCTGAGACCGCTCGCCAGGTCGTCCGAGCCGTCGGCCAGCTTCACCAGGCCATGGTCGAGCTTGCCGGCCCCCGCGCGCAGCTTGCCGATGCCGCTGTCGAGCCGGCCCGCGCCCTCACCGAGTGCCGCGAGGCCCCCGCTGAGCTGGTCGGCGCCGGTGCTCAGACCGGCGAGGCCCGAGCCGAGCCGTGCCGTGGCGCTCACGGCGCTGCCGGTGCCCTCGCTGAGCTTCGCCGAGCCGTCGGCGAGCTGCTTCAGCCCGCTGTCGAGCTCGTTGAACTTGTCGCGCGCCGCGTCGAGCTTCGCGCCGAGCTTGGGCGCGGCGGCGGCGAGCTCGCGCGCGGCCTCGGCGACCGCGTGCGCGTCACGCCGGACGTCGTCGATGGCGGCGCTCCGCTCCTGGACGCGGTCCTGGAGGCGACCGGCCGAGTCGGCGAGCGACCTGGCCGAGTCGGCGGCGTCGCCGAGAAGCGAGCGCAGCTCCGGATCGGCGTCGGGGTGGTCGTCGAGCCATGCCTCGACCGCGCGCAGGTCGCGCTGGGCGCGGGCGGCGTCGCCGCCGACCTCCGAGGGGAGGTCGCCGAGCCCTGCGGCGACGAGGTCGGCCCCCCTGGCCACGGCGAGTGCCGCCTGCCGGATCTTGTGACCGTTCTCCGTGAGGATCGGCACGTAGGTGTCGGCCGCTCCGTTGACGGTGCCGGAGTAGGCGTGCACCTTCTTGTACGCCTGGGCGTTGCCGGTGGCGAGCTTCGCGGCGCCTCGGTCGAGCTCGGCCAGGCCCTCGCGCAGGGTCGCCGCGCCGCGCTGTGCCGTGGCCAGGCCTCCGGCCAGCCGCGCCGCGCCGCTCTGAGCCGTGGCCGCGCCCGAGGCGAGGCGGTGGGTGCCCTTCTGGGCGTCGCCGAGCCCGTCGTCGAGCGCGGAGGCGCCCTGGCTGGCGGCGGCCGCGCCGTCGCTCAGCTTGCCGGCTCCCTCGGCGGCCTTCGCTGTGGCGTCGTGGATGTCGCCGAAGGACAGGAAGACGCGGTCGAGGTAGTCGTGGATCGCGCTGCGGCCGGCTGCCTCCTTGACCTCGGAGAAGACCGCGTCGGAGATCGTGCGCATGATGTAGCTGCGCCCCGTGTCCACGCGTACGCCGAGTCGCGCCGCCGTGGGGACGCCGTCGCCGTCGGGCGAGGCGAGGTTCGCGCTGAAGTCGGCCGGGATCGTCAGGGACAGGTAATAGGTGCCGTCCCTCACGCCCTGGTCGGCCTGGCGGGCATCGACCTGGTGCCAGGCGAAGACCTCGCGGTCGCGCAGCTCGGCGGCGAGCTCGCCGCCCGCGTCGAGGGTCCTGCCGCCGACCGTCACGGGCCGGTCGGCCACGACCAGGGCGACGGGGATCCTGTCGAGGTTGCCCTGGGGATCCCAGAACGACCAGAGGTAGAGCCCGGCGTAGAGCAGCGGCAGCAGCACGACGGCGGCCAGCGCGGCCCGGGTCAGGCGCGATCTGGTGAACCGGCGCAGCTCCAGCCGCCCGAGCTGGAGCGGAAGCGGCTTCCTCACGACGACTCCTCTTCCTTCGCTTCCACTGCCGCTTCCGCCGGTATCTCGGCCACCGCTTCCGGCGGAGCCTGCGGCGGCTCCCGCCGGGTCTCTTCGGCCGATGCCCGGCCCTCTTCGGACGGACGGTCTTGCGGAGGTGTGGGCTGGGGCTCGGCGGGGTTGGAGGGCAGGGTGATCACGGTGTCGGCGCCGCCGGGTGGGTCGGTGGCGGAGGCGACCACGGTGAGGCCCTCGCGGGACAGGTCGCGCAGCGTCGTCATCAGGCCGGTGCGGTGGTCTTCACGCAGGCCGCCGTCGATGTCGTCGACCAGCAGGATCTCGGGCGCGTCGAGCAGGGCGAGGGCGATGCCCAGGCGCAGCCGCTGGTCGCGGCCGAGGTGGCGTACGAGGGTGCGGTCGGCGTGGGGCAGGCCGGACACGTCGAGCCCGGCCCGGGTGAGCGCGGCGTCGGCGGCGTGGCCGTCGCGACGGCGAAGCACGCTGGGCCGGAGCCGCTCGTGGGCGTGATCACGGATGGAGAGGGCGTCGTCGAGGTCGTTGACGCCGTCGAACAACCCGAGCGCGGTGACGCGGCGGATGCGACGACCGCTGGTGTGACCGCCGGTCACCAACGTGCCCTCGGTGGGGCGCATCCGCCCCCCGAGCGTCAGCAGCAGGCTCGTGCGACCGCTGCCGGTCTCGCCGGCGACCACGGTGACGCTTCCCTGGGGGATGTCGAGGTCGACGTCTCGGTAGACCCAGCCGTGCCCGCCCCTGAGTGACAGCCCGGTCGCGAGGATCGCCCGCGCCCCCTGGCCCTCGCCTTGCATCTCCATGCTCCCTGCCGCCTTGAACTGACCGGTCAGTTCAAAATCTACCACCGCCCAAGGGCGTGCGAGTCCCCGCGCCGTGAATGTTTCATCCCGTTCACATATATGAAATGCATCTGCTTATACGAAATCCTCGACAGTGCAGGTAGATGCCATACGGGTTTCGAGGAGGTGGGCAAGTGTTTCGTCCAGGTCACCAGCGGCATTGACAGTCGTTGGCGTTGTTCTACGTTTAGCTCGTTCGGTTACATGTATGGCGTCCACATATATGAACCGCGAGTCGAGGAGCGTGGTCGTGAACGTGATCGTGAGAAGAACCAGAGCGGGTGCGGTGCTGGCTGCGATGGTGGCGGCCGGTGTGGCGCTGGCGGGTGGTGTCGTGTCCGGGGTGTGGGCGGCGGCGGCGCCGACGTCGGGGACCTACAGCCTGGTCAACGCGGGTAGTGGTCTGTGCCTGGATGTTCCGGGTGGTAGCACGGCCGATGGTACGCAGTTGGTGCAGTACGGGTGTAACTCGGCGGCGAACCAGAGCTGGACGGTCACCTCGGTCAGCGGTGGGGTGACGTTGAAGGCGGGCAACAGCGGTAAGTGCGCGGGGGTCAAGGGTGCGAGCACCTCGGCGGGTGCGGCCGTTCAGCTGGAGAGCTGTTCGGGTGCCTTGTCGCAGACCTGGCAGCTGACCGCGTCGGGGTCGAACTACCGGGTGGTGAACGCCAACGGTGGTAAGTGCCTGAACATCAAGGACAACGCCACCAGCGCCAGCGCCCTGGTCCAGCAGAACTCCTGCGACTCGGTCAGCACCAAGCAGTGGACGCTGAACCCCGCCGGATCCACCCCCAGCAACACCCCGACTCCCACGCCCACCGTCACTCCTCCGCCCGGTAACGCCACGGGCCTGGTCGGCTGGGCCACCCAGGGCGGCGGTACCACCGGTGGCGGGAACACCAGCCCGACCACGGTGACCAGCGCCTCGGCGCTGACCAGCGCGCTGGCGGCCAGTGGCACCGCGGTCATCCGCGTCTCCGGGACGATCTCCTGCTCCGGGATGCTCAAGGT
Organism: Sphaerisporangium sp. NPDC049003; assembly: GCF_043197795.1. Classification (NCBI taxonomy): domain Bacteria; kingdom Bacillati; phylum Actinomycetota; class Actinomycetes; order Streptosporangiales; family Streptosporangiaceae; genus Sphaerisporangium; species Sphaerisporangium sp. NPDC049003. The sequence continues at coordinate 39,744 of NZ_JBICTU010000007.1, read as the reverse complement.
GACCTCGAACAAGAGCGTGCTCGGCAACGCGGGCGCCACGATCGTCGGCTGCGGGCTCAACGTGACCCAGGCGTCCAACGTCATCATCCGCAACCTGACCTTCAGGGACTGGGACGACGACGCCATCAACGTCCAGTACTCCACGCGGGTGTGGATCGACCACAACACCCTCAGCAACGGCTACGACGGGGCGATCGACATCAAGCGCGCCAGCGACTACGTCACCGTCTCGTGGAACCGGACCTTCAACCACGACAAGACCATGCTGCTCGGCCACAGCGACGACAACGGGTCGGAGGACAACGGCCACCTGCGGGTGACCTACCACCACAACTTCTTCGACGGCACCAACCAGCGTCACCCGCGCGTGCGCTTCGGCAACCCGGTGCACGTCTACAACAACTACTACGCCAACGTCGGCTCCTCCGGCGGGTACGGCGTCGCCTCCACCGAAGGGGCCGGCGTACTGGTCGAGGGCAACTACTTCGAGAACACCCCGGACCCGTTCCACCGCGGCGAGGCGTCCTCGTCCGCCGGGAGCCTGGTCGCGCGCAACAACTTCTTCGTGAACTCAGGAGCCGGGGACGCCGGAGGCAGCGTCGCCTCCATCCCCTACTCCTACACGCTCGACACTCCGTCGAACATCAAGTCGATCGTCAGCGGCGGCGCGGGCGCGGGCAAGATCAGCGTCTGACGCGCACGCGGGAACCCCGATGAACAAGGCCGGGACCGCGAGGTCCCACGAGCCGAGGAGCGTGATCGTGAGAAGAACCAGAGCGGGTGCGGTGCTGGCTGCGATGGTGGCGGCCGGTGTGGCGCTGGCGGGTGGTGTCGTGTCCGGGGTGTGGGCGGCGGCGGCGCCGACGTCGGGGACCTACAGCCTGGTCAACGCGGGTAGTGGTCTGTGCCTGGATGTTCCGGGTGGTAGCACGGCCGATGGTACGCAGTTGGTGCAGTACGGGTGTAACTCGGCGGCGAACCAGAGCTGGACGGTCACCTCGGTCAGCGGTGGGGTGACGTTGAAGGCGGGCAACAGCGGTAAGTGCGCGGGGGTCAAGGGCGCGAGCACCTCGGCGGGTGCGGCCGTTCAGCTGGAGAGCTGTTCGGGTGCCTCGTCGCAGACCTGGCAGCTGACCGCGTCGGGGTCGAACTACCGGGTGGTGAACGCCAACGGTGGTAAGTGCCTGAACATCAAGGACAACGCCACCAGCGCCAGCGCCCTGGTCCAGCAGAACTCCTGCGACTCGGTCAGCACCAAGCAGTGGACGCTGAACCCCGCCGGATCCACCCCCAGCAACACCCCGACGAGCACCCCGACCACGACCCCGACCAGCTCCCCGGGATCGTGGCCGAGCGCCAACGGCCAGCAGGCCGTGAGCAGCACCATCAGCGTCTCGGGCACTCTGGACGGCGGCCTGAAGCGCTACTACGCCACGGGGAACATGGGCGACGGCGGCCAGAGCGAGAGCCAGCTGCCCATCTTCGAGCTGGCGAACGGCGCGGTGCTGAAGAACGTGATCATCGGGGCTCCCGCGGCCGACGGCGTCCACTGCCTGGGCACCTGCACGCTGCAGAACGTCTGGTGGGAGGACGTGGGCGAGGACGCCGCGACGTTCATGGGGACCTCGTCGTCGCAGACGATGACCATCGACGGCGGCGGCGCCAGGAGCGCCACGGACAAGGTGTTCCAGCACAACGGCCCGGGCACGATGTACATCAGGAACTTCCAGGTCTCCGACTTCGGGAAGCTCTATCGAGCCTGCGGCAACTGTACGAACTCGTACAAGCGGGACGTGGTCATCTCCAACGTCACCGCGACCTCCCCGGGCAAGAGCCTGGCCGGGATCAACACCAACTGGGGCGACACCGCGAGGTTCTCCAACATCACGATCGTCAACGACTCCAGCAAGAAGATCGTGATCTGCGAGAAGTACAAGGGTGTGCCGAAGGGCAGCGAGCCCACGAAGATCGGAAGCGGTGCCGACGGCACCAACTGCCTCTACTCCTCGTCGGACATCACCTACAGGTAAGGCGCCCCGACCGGTAGGCCCCCGGAACCGCCCGAGGGCGGAGCACACGAATGCGGGAAGCCCCCGTGCCGACGGCACGGGGGCTTCTGGCTCGACCGGCGTCCGCGCTCCGGCAGGGAGCGGGGTGACGTACGGCGAAGCGGACCGCTCAGATGGTGCCGTAGTCCGCCAGGAACAGCGCCTCGGCGGTCGCCGCGCGGCGGAGCTCTTCGAGGACGAGCCGCTCGTTCGGCGCGTGGATCGCCGCGCCGTCGTCCTCGGCGCCGAACAGCAGGATCTCGGCGGCGGGGAACTGCCTCACCAGGGTCGCCACCAGCGGGATGGAACCGCCCGAGCCGATGTCACGCGGCGCCCGGCCGAACGCGCGCTCCATCGCGCGGTTCAGCGCGGCCCTGGCGCGTCCACCGGTGTCGGCGAGGTAGCCGGAGCCGAGGACCCGGTCGGTCACCGACACCTGCACGCCCCACGGCGCGGCCCGGCGAAGGTGCTCCACCACGTCGTCGGCGGCCGTGCCAGGATCGCCCGCCGGGGGGACCCGGACGGTGACGCGGGCCCGGGCCACGGCCTGGACGGCGTTGATCGCACCGTTGACGGTCGGCGCGTCGATGCCGGTGACCGTGATCGCGTACGAGGCCCACAGGCGGTCGGCCGGCGAGCCGGAACCGACCAGGGACACGCCGTCGAGCACCCCGGCGGTGGCGCGGAACTCCGCGTCGGAGGGGCCGGAGCCGAGGAAGACGCCACGCGGCAGGCCGGGGACCCTGATGTCGCCGTTGTCGTCGTGCAGCGAGGCGAGCATGCGGATCAGCGCCGACAGGGCGTCGGGGCTGGCGCCGCCGAACGAGCCGCTGTGCAGCGACTCCTTCAGGGACCTGACCTCGACGGTGAACGCGGCGAGGCCGCGCAGGGACGTCGTGACGGACGCCTCGCCCACGCTCGGGTTGCCGGTGTCGGCCACGACGATCGCGTCGGCGCGGAACAGCTCGGGGTTCTTCTCGACGAACGCCTCCAGGCGCTCGCCCGCGTACTCCTCCTGGCCCTCGACGACGACCTTGATCCCCACGGGGAAGCGGCCCTGGAAGGCCCGCAGCGCGAGCACGTGGGCGATGACGCCCGACTTGTCGTCGGCGGCGCCCCGGCCGTACAGCTCGCCGTCGACCAGGGTGGGCTCGAACGGGGCCGTGCGCCACAGCGAGAGGTCCCCGGCGGGCTGCACGTCGTAGTGCGCGTACAGGAGCACGGTGGGCGCCCCGGGAGGCGCGGGCGCCTCGCCGTAGACGGCGGGGAAGCTGCCTTCGACGGGGATCTGCCGGACGTGCGGCAGCCCCACGCTGCGCAAAAGCTCCTCGGTCATCGCGGCGGCCGCGTACACCGGCTCCTCCGGATGACCGGGGAAGGCGACCGAGGGGATGGAGACCAGCCGCCTCAGCTCGTCCACCGCCCGGGGCATCTCGGCTGTGACGGCGTTCTCGATTAGCTCAGGAGTCACGACTATCTGTTCCCCGCATCGACTGTGTTCTGATCCGACACATTGCATCACAGATGTGATACCGGCCGTGCCACCAGCGGCGAACGCCGTGATCACCGGTGCTCCGGGACGGCGTCCCCGCCGTCGCCAAGCCTTTGAGGAGTGGCGAAAAGCGCGACACCCCACACGGATTTCGTCGTTGTTACATACCGATATCACGGATTCCGAAGTTCTTGCATAGTGTCGCCACGCAACCAGTTGTAATCATCGGTGTGGAGCATGCACACTGAGGACAGTCGAGATCACTGAGGAAAGATAGCCATGACGCGACCTGAAACCGACACGGCCGCCGTCCTGAGGGCAGCGCAGGACAACCTGTGGATGCACTTCACCCGGCACAGCTCCTACGACGCCGGCGAGGTCCCGACGATCGTGCGGGGCGACGGTGCCCATATCTATGACATCCACGGCAAGCGCTACCTGGACGGCCTCTCCGGGCTGTTCGTCGTGCAGGTGGGCCACGGGCGCACCGAACTCGCCGAGGCCGCCGCGAAGCAGGCCCAGGAGCTCGCCTTCTTCCCCCTGTGGTCGTACGCCCACCCCAAGGCCGCCGAGCTGGCCCAGCGCCTCGCGGAGCTCGCCCCCGGTGACCTGAACCGTGTGTTCTTCACCACAGGCGGCGGCGAGGCCGTCGAGTCGGCGTGGAAGCTGGCCAAGCAGTACTTCAAGATCACCGGCAAGCCGGGCAAGCACAAGGTCATCAGCCGCGCGGTCGCCTACCACGGCACCCCGCAGGGCGCCCTGTCGATCACCGGCATCCCCGCGTTCAAGCAGCCCTTCGAGCCGCTCGTGCCGGGCTCGGTGCGCGTGCCGAACACCAACTACTACCGCGCCGGCGAGATCACCGGCTTCGACGACCTGACGCCCGAGCAGTTCGGGCGGTGGGCCGCCGACCAGGTGGGCAAGGCGATCGAGATGGAAGGCCCCGACAGCGTCGCGGCCGTCTTCGTAGAGCCGGTGCAGAACGCCGGAGGCTGCTTCCCGCCGCCGCCCGGGTACTTCCAGCGCCTGCGCGAGATCTGCGACCAGCACGACGTCCTGCTCGTCTCCGACGAGGTCATCTGCGCCTTCGGACGCCTCGGCACGATGTTCGGCGGGCAGAAGTTCGACTACGTGCCCGACATCATCACCTGCGCCAAGGGCATGACCAGCGGTTACTCGCCGATCGGCGCGATGATCGCCTCCGAGCGGCTGTTCGAGCCGTTCAGCACCGGCACCAACACCTTCTCCCACGGCTACACCTTCGGCGGGCACCCGGTCTCGGCGGCGGTCGCGCTCGCCAACCTCGACCTGTTCGAGCGTGAGGACCTCCTCGGCCACGTCCAGAAGAACGAGCCCGTCTTCCGCGCCACGCTGGAGAAGCTGCTCGACCTGCCGATCGTCGGAGACGTGCGCGGCTCCGGCTACTTCTACGGCATCGAGCTGGTCAAGGACAAGGCGACCAAGGAGACCTTCAACGAAGCCGAGTCCGAGCGCCTGCTGCGCGGCTTCCTTTCGCAGGCTCTGTTCGAGGCGGGTCTGTACTGCCGCGCCGACGACCGCGGCGACCCCGTCGTACAGCTCGCGCCGCCGCTCATCTGCGGGCCCAGGGAGTTCGACCAGATCGAGTCGATCCTCCGTACCGTCCTCACCGAGGCGTGGGCTCGCCTGTAGATCCCGTTTTTCCGCGTTTGTGCTGGTAGGGGCGCGTCCGCGTACCATCATTCGAGCCATTCTGAAAGGATTCAGCGATGAAGATCGGCGTGCCCGCCGAGGTGAAGAACCACGAGTACCGCGTCGCCGCCACTCCGGCGGGCGTGCACGAGCTCGTACGCCACGGCCATGACGTCCATGTCCAGCGGGACGCGGGCCTCGGTTCGCAGATCCCCGACGAGGACTACCTCTTCGCCGGGGCGAAGATCGTCGAAAGTGCGGACGAGGTGTGGGGCGAGGCCGACCTGGTCCTGAAGGTCAAGGAGCCCATCGCCGAGGAGTACCACCGGATGCGCGAGGGGCAGGTGCTGTTCACCTACCTGCACCTCGCCGCGTCCCGCGCCTGCACCGACGCGCTCCTCGACCGCAAGGTCACCGCGATCGCGTACGAGACCGTGCAGGTGGGCAACTCCCTGCCCCTGCTGGCCCCGATGTCGGAGGTGGCCGGCCGGCTGGCGCCGCAGGTGGGCGCGTACAACCTGATGCGGTTCAACGGCGGCCGGGGCGTGCTGCCGGGCGGTGTCCCGGGCGTCGCCCCCGCCAAGATCGTCGTCATCGGCGGCGGCGTCTCCGGCCTGAACGCCGCGCAGATCGCGGTCGGCATGGGCGCCGACGTCACGATCCTCGACGTCAACATCGACAGGCTCCGCCAGATCGACGCGATCTACCAGGGCCGGCTCAAGACGATCGTCTCCACGCAGTACGCCATCGAGCAGGCCGTCGTGGAGGCCGACCTGGTCATCGGCGCCGTCCTCATCCCGGGGGCCAAGGCTCCGACCCTGGTCTCCAACGAGCTCGTCTCCCGCATGAAGCCGGGGTCGGTGCTGGTCGACATCGCCATCGACCAGGGCGGCTGCTTCGAGGACTCCCGGCCGACCACGCACGCCGAGCCCACGTACAAGGTGCACAACTCGGTGTTCTACTGCGTGGCCAACATGCCGGGGTCGGTGGCCAACACCTCGACCTACGCGCTGACCAACGCGACGCTGCCGTACGCGGTCAAGCTCGCCAACCTCGGCTGGCAGGAGGCGCTGCGCGGCGACGCCCCGCTCGCGCTCGGCCTCAACACCCACGCCGGGCAGCTCACCTACGAGCAGGTCGCCCAGGCCCACGGCCTGCCGTTCACGCGGGTAGCCGACCTGCTCGGCTAGGCGAGCCGACGGTATCCGCGCGGGTCGCCGGCCCGCGCGGCCGGTCCTCCGGCGGCATCGCCCGTGACGCGCCTCGGCCTTCAGGAAAGGCCGAGGCGTTTGCGGAGCTGCCGTGAGGTGGCGAGGACGTGCTCGATCTCGGCTGGAGTGGGCCAGGGGGCGGTGCCGGGCCTCACCAGGGTCATGCGCACCGAGCTGAGGTGCTCGACGGCCGCCGCGTGCAGGCCGCTCTTCTCGGTGAGCCAGGCGACCACGTCGATGGGCTCCCTGAGCCGCCTGGTGAGCAGGTCCCAGGTGCCGAGGATCTCGGTCAGGTCGGCCATGCGCAGCATGGTGCCGCCCCGCCTGCCCGCCGCCGCGACGGCCAGCTCCGCGCGGGCCACCAGCTCAGGCTCCACGGGACGGTCCCACACCGGCACCGCCTGGTCGGCCGTCCACTGCGGGGGGGCCGTCCGCCGTGCGCCGATGACCGACTGCAGGGTGCTCAGCTCCGCCGCCGCCCCCTGGTGCCCGCACATGGCGGCCTGGCGGAACCAGTGCTGCCCGCCCCGCAGGTCGTTGTGCTCGGCGATGAGCAGCAGGCCGAAGTTGTAGGCCGACTCGGGATCGCCGCTGGCCGCCGCGCGCCCGAACCAGTGGCTGGCGGCGCGGGGGTCCTCCAGCTCGACGCAGACGAATCCCGCCATGCGCTGGTCCTCGACCCTGCCGAAGTGCGCGGCGCGCTCGAACCACGCGCGGGCCGTACGCAGGTCACGGCGCGCGAGGGCGAGCCTGCCGAGCTGCGAGGCGGCGGCCGGATGGTCGACCTTGGCCGCGAGGCGGTAGAGCGTCTCCGCGCCCTCCGGATCGCGGTCGGCGTGCAGGAGCCGCCCGAGGTAGTACGCGGCGTCGGCGTGCCCGCCCCTTGCGGCGTACTCCCACCAGCCGCGCGCCTGCGCCTCGTCGCCCGAGGCGTAGCTCATGAAGGCGAGGTCATGGGCGGAGGCGAGGTCGCCCGCCGAGGCCGCGCGGCGGTGCCAGTCGCGTGCGGCCACGGGGTCGCCGACGTCCTCGCAGAGCAGGGCCAGCCTCCGGGTGGCCGGACGGGACCCGGCGCCCGCGGCGCTCTCGAACCAGTGGCGCGCGCCGAGGACGTCCCCCCGCTGCTCCAGCAGCAGGGTGGCCAGGTTGACGGCCGCCTCGGCGTCCCCCGCGCCCGCCGCGAGCTCGTACCACGTGATCGCCTCGTCGAGGCTGCCGTGTTTCTCGTGCCAGACGCCGAGGTTGTAGGCGCTGTCGATGTTCCCGGCTCCCGCCGCCCGCTCCCACCAGTGGCGTGCCGCCGACCGGTCGCCGCGCTGGGCGTACAGGCGGCCGAGCCGGTGCGCGGCCCCCGAGTCGCCCGCCTGGGCGGCGCTCAGGAGGTCGGCCTCGCTGGGTTCCCGGAGTGACGCTTCGGGCGCACGGGGCATCGGCACGGCGGGCCACGCGACCGCCGCCTCCGGTTCACCATGCCACCACGTCATGGGGGACAGAGTCGCACGTGATCCAAAGAGATGGAACATAATCGACAGCTTCTTGCCGTCCGGCGGAACGCGTTTGACCCGTCCCGACCAGGGACGTCAGCGTCTCGGCTCGGTCGCCGCGCCTGGGGACGCCGGTTGACTTACGTTGATAAATCCGGCATACATCCCCATTCCGCATACATAGCGGAGCCTTCCGGGGCCCTGCGGCGCGAGCCGTACGGTCGCTTCGCCTGTCACCGGGAGCGTGATGTCGTGGCCCTGGATCGTCAGCGTGCGCGTGCACCCCTGGTTGTCCAGGGTGCGGAAGACGATCTCCGCCGGCCGTCCGGCCTCGATGGAGACCACGCCGGGACGGTAGCCCTCGGCCGTCGACCAGACCGTGACGACCTGGGTGCCGTCCGCGCGCGTCTGGGCGCCCGCGGTGGCGGTGGGGGGAGCGCCGAGGTCGGGCAGCCACCCGCCGAGCCGGAGCCCCGCGACCACGGTCACCGACCCGGCCACGAGCGCCGCCGCCGCGGCGACGATCGCGAGCCTGGTCGTGGCGATGCGGCGGAGCAGCACGCCGAGCAGGGCGAACGCCGGGGCCGTGCCGGTGACGAACCCGGCCATGACCGCCGCGCCGCCGAACCAGGATCCGCTGGAGACCGCGATCACCTCGGTGCTGAGCGTGACCCCGCAGGGGATCAGGATGGTGACCGCTCCCAGCAGCACCGCCCTCATCCAGGGCGGCACCCGCGCGAGAACCCCCGCCACCGCCGCCGGCACCCCCGAAGGCGATGGCGTTCCCGAGGGCGCCGGCGTTCCCGGGGGTCCCGACGACGAGGCGGAGGGCGGCGGCGCTGAGGTAGAAGGCGATGACAAGGCCGACGGTGCGTGGTGTGAAGAGCATGCCGGGGTCCGGCCGGTGTTCCTGATGAGCCGGGCGGCGAAGCAGATCACGGCGGTGCCCGCCCCCACGAGGAGCACCGCCCGACCCTCCGGCGGGATCCGGACCACGCCGCCCAGCAGGCCGAGCAGCGCCCCCACCATCGCGTGGGACGCCAGACGCCCCCCGATGAACGCCGGCACGACCGCGAGCCCCGAGCCTGGCCGCCCGCCGTCCCGGCGGCCGGTGAGACCGATGAGGAGGCCTCCCTGCACCGCCGTGCATGAGGCGGTGCCCGCCACCAGCCCGGCGGCGAGGCCCCCGGCGAAGAGCGCGGCGGGCGTCACGCTCGGCGGACCGGGGTCGCTCCGGCGCCACGCGGTCGTACGCTCGGTTCCACGTGATCCTCCTCCGTAAGTGTCTCCTCGCGGAACGTAACGGAGAGGGTCGCCGGTGGCCAGTCACACTTCGCTAACCACCGGCCCTTTTTCCGTCATGACCTGCCACGACGAGCGCCCCGCGCACGCTGGTCGGAAGGCCGTACGTACGGCGGGGGACAGGTCACAGCCAGCCGGGCTTGACCAGGCCGGACTCGTAGGCGATGACGACGAGCTGGGCGCGGTCGCGGGCGTGGAGCTTCGTCATGGCCCGGCTCACGTGGGTCTTGGCCGTGGCGGGCGCCATGAACAGCTTGGCGGCGATCTCGTCGTTGGTCATCCCGGCGGCGACCAGCGTCAGCACCTCGCGCTCGCGCTCGGTGAGCTGGTCGAGCCCGGCCGTGACGCGCGGCTCCTTGGCCCGCGACGCGTACTCGGCGATCAGCCGCCGGGTCACGCTGGGGGACAGCAGCGCCTCCCCCACCGCGACGACGCGTACGGCCTGGATCAGCTCGGCGGGCTCGGTGTCCTTGACCAGGAAGCCGCTGGCCCCGCCCCGCAGCGCCTCGAAGACGTACTCGTCCAGCTCGAAGGTGGTGAGGATGATGACCTTGATGTCGGCGGGCATCTCGCGCGTCGCGGTGAGGCCGTCCATCCCCGGCATGCGGATGTCCATCAGGACCACGTCCGGCCGGTGCTCCTCAGCCAGCCGGACGGCCTCGGCGCCGTCCGAGGCCTCGGCCACCACCGTCATGCCGTCCTGGGCGTCGAGCAGGGCGCGGAAGCCCGCCCGCACGAGGGCCTGGTCGTCCACCAGCAGGATCTTGATCACTCGGCTTCCTCGGGTGTCTCCGCGCCCGCCACGGGCGGGATCGGAAGGCGGGCCTCGACAAGGAAGCCCGCCCTATGGGGTCGGGCGGTCAGCGAGCCGCCCAGCGCGGCGGCGCGCTCGCGCATCCCGGGGATGCCGTTGCCGCCCCCCTCGTCGGTCAGCGCGCTCGGCGCGGTCGCGCCGCTGTCGGCGACGCGGACGTACAGCTCCTCCGGGCCGTAGGTGATCGTCACCGTGGCCCGCGCGCCGGGCGCGTGCTTGGTGACGTTGGTGAGCGACTCCTGGATGATCCGGTAGGTGGCCCGCTCGACCCCCGGAGGCAACGGCCGGGGAATGCCCTCGGTCTCCATGGTGACCGCCGGCCCCGTGCGCCCGATCAGCTCGTCGAGCTGGCCGAGGCCCGCCGCCGGCGACCGGGGGGCGCCGTCCCGCAGCACGCCGAGCACTGACCGCATCTCGGTGAGCACGTCCTTGCTGGCCTGCTTGATGGTCGCGAGCGCCGTGCGCGCCTGCTCGGGGTGGTCGTCGATGAGGTGCAGGGCCGTGGACGCCTGGACGTGGATGAGCGAGATGCTGTGCCCGAGCACGTCGTGCAGCTCCTGCGCCATGGTCAGGCGCTCCTCGCTGGCCTGCCGCCTGGCCTCCTCCTCTTCGACCCTCTCGCGCTCCACGCGCTGCTCGCGCCGGGCGCGGGCCATCTCGGCCCCGGTGAGCACGACCAGGATGATCGCTCCGACGCCTGCGTGGTGCAGCCAGCCCTGGCGCACCGGGAGGAGCCAGGTGGCGTAGGCGGCGAAGAAGAGGAAGAGGGAACCACCGGCGGCCCACGCGGCCCGGCGGTGCCCGGCCATGACAGCGTTGACGATCATGAAGATGGGGGCGGCGAACACGGGCCCGTAGGCGAAGCCCTGGTGGACGTAGACGCAGGTCGCCACGATCGTCACCCACAGCGCCGCCACGGGATGCGCCCGGCGCGCGACAAGCGCGAGCGGCCCCACCGTCAGCAGCGCGTACCCGAGGGTGTCGAGCGGGACGCGGGTGCCGGGGTCGGCGGCGTCGATCTGGGCTCTCTGCGCGCCGATCGAACCCCACACCTGCGCCATGCCCACGAGCAGCGGGAGCGTGGAGTCGAACCAATGGGACCGTTTCGTGCGCACGCCAGAACGGTACGTCAGCGCGCTGACCAGAGCGTCGTCCCAGGGGGGCAGTGCCGCCTACGGTAACCGGCGTACCGCCCGGCGCCACACGGACCCTGCGTTACACTCTCATCACTTCATGTGAACACCTCTGCCCGGCGGCACGACCGCATGCGGACACTTTGATCATAATTGACCACGGTTGTGAAGCTATGAGTCAATGCTGGTGCGATCTAGGAATGAGGTCCAGCATGAGCTTTCGCCGCCTGGCGGTGCCCTTTGTAGGGGTCGCCGCCTCTCTGGCACTCGTCATACCGCCCGCCGACGCACGGGCGCCGATCACCACCGGGACACCGCCCGGCTCCCAGGGGCACGGGCAGCCGGCCAAGGTCCCCGTCGCCGAGGGGTACGGCGGCGCCGTGTCCACCGTCGACCTCGACGCGAGCAAGGCCGCGCTGAGCGTCCTGAAGCAGGGCGGCAACGCCATGGACGCGGCCGTCGCGGGAGCCGCGACGCTGGGCGTGACCGAGCCGTACTCGGCGGGCCTGTCGGGCGGCGGGTTCCTGGTCTACTACGACGCCCGGCGCGGCAAGGTCTTCACCATTGACGGCCGCGAGAAGGCCCCCCAGGCGATGACCGAGACCTCGTTCCAGGAGAACGGCGTGGCCATCCCGTTCGACGCCGCCGTGACCAGCGGGCTGTCGGCGGGCGTGCCCGGCGGCCTCGCGCAGTGGGAGCTGGCGCTGCGGCGCTTCGGCACCCTGTCGCTCAAGCGGGCGCTCCAGCCGGCGATCGACGTCGCCACCAAGGGCTTCACGGTCGACCAGACCTTCTACGACCAGACCGCGCAGAACGCCGCGCGCTTCGCGGACTTCACCTCCACCGCCTCCCTGTACCTGCCGAACGGCGCTCCGCCGCCCGTCGGCTCGGTCTTCCGCAACCCCGACCTCGCCGCGACCTACCGCGAGCTGGGCAGGCGCGGCGGCGACTGGCTGTACGGGGGCAAGCTCGGCGAGGAGGTCGTGGCCACCGTCAAGTCGCCCCCGGTCAGGCCCGGGTCCACCCGCGTGGTGCGGCCGGGTCTCATGGAGCTCTCCGACCTGCGGGCCTACCGCGCGCTGGAGCGCGCCCCGAGCAAGATCAGCTACAACGGCATGGACGTGTACGGCATGGCGCCGCCGTCCTCCGGTGGCTCCACGGTCGGCGAGGCGCTGAACATCCTCGAAGCGCTGCCCAAGGTCGGCGTCCACGAGTACCTGGAGGCCTCCCGCCTCGCCTTCGCCGACCGCAACAAGTTCGTGGGCGACCCCGACTACGTTGACGTGCCGCTCAAGGGGCTGCTGTCCGACGGGTTCGCCAAGGAGCGCGCCTGCCTGATCGGCCACGTCGCGATGCCGAACCCGGCCGCGCCCGGCTCGCCCGACGGCTCGTACGGCCGGTGCCAGATCGAGGGCAGGCCGCTCGCGGCCGACGAGGCCGGCGCCGCCGAGAAGCCGGAGGGGCCAGAGACCACCCACCTGGTCGTGGCCGACCGCTGGGGCGACGTCGCGGCGTACAACATCACGATCGAGCAGACCGGCGGCAACGGCATGGTCGTCCCGGGGCGGGGCTTCCTGCTGAACAACGAGCTGACCGACTTCACCTTCGGCCCGGCCCCCGGCGACCCGAACCTCCCGGCCCCCGGCAAGCGCCCCCGCTCGTCCATGGCCCCGACGATCGTGCTGAAGAACGGCAAGCCCCTCCTCGCCGTGGGCTCGCCGGGCGGGGCGACGATCATCACGACGGTGCTGCAGATCCTCGTCAACCGCTACGAGTTCGGCATGTCCCTGCCCGACGCGGTCGCCGCGCCGAGGGGCAGCCAGCGCAACGCCGCCGCGACGCAGGCCGAGCAGGGCTTCATCGACCGCTACGGAGCCGAGCTGACCGCCAAGGGCCACACGCTGACGATCGCCCCCGGCCCGCCGGTCGGGGAGATCGGCGCGGCCACGGGGCTTGAGTTCCTCGGCCGCGGCAAGGTCCAGGCGGTCGCCGAGCCTTCCCGCAGGGGCGGCGGCAGCGCGCTGGTGGTCTCAGAGAGGCCCTAGCGGATCAGCTCGTAGGCACTCGGCTTCACGTTCCGGGTTCGCGCCCAGAACTCGAACGTGAAGCCGGGCCACAGGGTGCGGTTCCGGCCCTGGTCGTCGAGGTACCAGCTCACGCAGCCGCCCTCGGACCACACCAGGCGGGTGAGCCGTTCCTGGAGCCTGGTGTTGTACGCCCGCTGGGCCTCGGGCCGCACATCCAGGGCCCTCGCCCGGGCCGACGACAGCAGGCGCAGGCAGGACATGACATACCGCACCTGGGCCTCGATCATGAAGACGACCGAGGTGTGCCCGAGCCCGGTGTTCGGGCCGAGCAGGAAGAACAGGTTGGGGAACCCCGCCGTGGAGGTGCCGAGGTAGGCCTGCATGCCGTCCTGCCACGCGTCCTGGATCTTCAGCCCGTCCCTGCCGGTGATCCGCTGCTCGCCGAGCGCGTCGGTGACCTTGAACCCGGTGCCGTAGATGATCACGTCGACCGGGCGTTCCCGGCCGGTCGCGTCGACGATCGAGTGCTCGCGGATCTCGGTGATCCGGTCGGTGACCAGCTCGACGTCGTCCCGGACGAGGGCCGGGTAGTAGTCGTCGGAGAGCAGGATGCGCTTGCAGCCGATGGTGTAGCCGGGCGTCAGCTTGGCGCGCAGCTCCGCGTCGGGCACCTGGGCGGCGAGGTGGCGTTCGGCCACCGCCTGGTGGATCCGCATCAGGCGCGGGTCGACGGTGAACCCGAGGGCGCGGGTCTCCAGGAGCCAGTAGACCGCGTTGCGCAGCGCCCGCCCGGCCAGGGGCAGCGTCCTGAGCGTCTTCCGGGTGCGCTCCGAGAGCCGGATGTCGGGCTCGGGCTGGATCCACGGAGCGGTCCGCTGGAAGACGTGCAACCGCTCCGCCCGCCCGGCGATCTTGGGGACGAACTGGACGGCGGAGGCTCCGGTGCCGATGACCGCGACGCGCTTGCCGGTCAGGTCGCAGGAGTGGTCCCAGTTCGCCGAGTGGAACGACCGGCCGGCGAACGTCTCGCGTCCGGGGATCTCCGGCAGGGACGGGACGTGCAGGGCCCCGATGCCCGACACCACCGCGTTCGTCGTGAAGGTCGCGCCGTCGGCGGTGCTCACCCGCCAGCGGTTGGTCTCGTCCAGGTATTCGAGCCCGCGGACTTCCTTCCCGAATCGGAAGTGGGGCGCGAGCGCGTACTTGTCCACGCATGCACGCATGTAGTCCCAGATCTCCCGCTGCGGGGCGAACAGCCGGGACCACTCGGGGTTGAGCTCGAAGGAGAAGGAGTACATCGGGGAGGGAACGTCGCAGGCGCAACCAGGGTAGGTGTTGTCGCGCCAGGTGCCGCCGAGGTCCGCGTCCTTTTCGAGGATGACGAAGTCGTGGTACCCCGCGTCCTTCAGCTTGATCGCCATGCAGAGCCCGGCGAAACCGGAGCCGATGATCGTGATGCCGGGGCCCGTGGCTGCCATTCCATCTCCTCCACCCCGTATTGGACCTTTGGTCCAATTTAGACGCAGGTGTCGTCCTGGTCCATCCCCGCCTCTGTCAGCATATTTCCGGGTACGGGGAAAGCGCCGAACCGATTCCGGGTACGGCGAAAGCGCCGACGGCGCGTGGCCGACGGCGCGTGGCCTCTACGAGCGGCCGGTTCCTACCGGAGGAGCAGGAAGACGACCACGGCGACGACGATGACGGCGGCGACCGCGGCGATCACGGGAACCAGGTAGGACCGCTGCGGCGCGACGGGCTCGGGCTCCTGGCGCTGGGCGAAGGCCTTGAACTGCTGGGTGTTCCCCGCAGGATCAATCTGAGGTTCGGACATGGGCACGACTTTATCGACCTCGGTGGTGACTTGACGCTGTTTATGCCACTTCGGCCTCAGGCTGCGGAAGCTTTCCCCGAGCGGCGGCGCCCGCCCTGCCTGAGCAGGACCGAAGACCGGACCACGGGCCTGTGCGGATAGCGTGGGGGCATGCTCCGGACGTTGTTCTCGCCCCGCCTCGTGGGCCTCCACCTGGTGACGATCGGGGTGCTGATCTCGTTCACCTTTCTCGGGCGCTGGCAGCTCGGGGTCTTCGAGGAGTCCGGCCGTCCCCATGCCGTCGTGGATCCGGCGCCGATCGCGCTGTCCACGCTCGTCGAGGCCGGCAGGCGCGTGCCGGCACCGGCGATCAGCCGCAGGGTCACCGCGCAGGGCACCTTCGAGGCGTCCCGGCAGTTGCTCGTGGCCGAGCGCGAGCCCACCGTGGAGTCCGGCGGCGGCGTGAGCAAGGACGGCGGCTACTGGCTGCTGACCCCCCTGAAGCTGGCCGACGGCACCTTGGTGCCTGTCGTGCGCGGGTGGGTCGCTTCTCCGTCCGACCCGGCGACGGCCGTGCCGGGCGGGACGGTGAGCGTGAGCGGGCGCCTCCAGCCGTCCGAGCCCACAGACTTCGCCAGGAGGCGCACCTCTCCGCTCCCGGCGGGCCAGGTGGCGACCGTCTCGACGTCCGAGCTGATCAACATCTGGCATGGTGCCCGGCTCCATGACGGGTTCGTGGTGGCGACGGCGCCGATGGCCCCGGTCACCCGCCTGGTCGACGTGCCCCCGCCCACCGAGGGGGGCGGCTTCACCTGGCGGAACCTCGCCTACGCCGCCCAATGGTGGATCTTCGCGGCGTTCGCCGTGTTCATGTGGTTCCACTTCGTACGCGACGCGGTGCGCGCGGGCCGGGCGGGCGGAGCCGCGACCGCGGAGCTCAGCGCGTCCCCGCAGGGCTGACCACCCTCATGCCCGGATATCGTGTGGTGACCGCTCTCCAAGCGAGGTAATGATCATCGTGGATTCCGCGCTCAAGCCCTTCCGGGTGATGGCCTACGTCGTCGGCTGCATGCTGCTCGCCCTCGTGGGCGCCATGGTCCTGAAGTACGTCTTCGACAACGCCACGCCCGTCGCCGTCGTCGGCCCCGTGCACGGCTTCATCTATGCCGTCTACCTCCTGGCCGCGCTCAACCTGGGTCTCAAGGCCCGCTGGACCTGGCCCTACATCCTGGGAGTGCTGCTCGCCGGCACGATCCCGTTCCTGTCGTTCGTGATCGAGCGCAAGGTGACCCAGCGCGTGCAGGAGCAGATCGCCGTCGCCCCGGCCTGATCCCGTGGCACGATCGGGTGTGACCGCGCCTGGCCGATCGCGGACGACCGCGTGGGCGGACGGTCGGCCCGTCCGGTCACGCGGTCGTCGTGCGGGCGATCAGCGGCCGATCTGGCGCCGCCGGATCCGCCGGAGCCTTGCGCGCTGCGACTCGTCCAGCATGAAGTACACCACCACGGGCCCGGCCAGCACGGCCAGGACCAGCACCCATGCGACCAGGGACGGCAGCAGGAGAAGGGCGAGTACGGAGGCGATCCCCGCGCCCACGTAATACTTTGCGACTGGCGACATGGCCGGGCCTTTCTCTTCGCCGAGCGGGGGTGGTCCCCACGCCCATTCTGCGTCGTCCCGTCAACGTGTGGCACTCCGGCCGGAGTTCCGTTCACGGCGCCGTCCGGATCCGGGGCCGGTGCGCGGGCGGTCAGTCGGCGAGGGCCTTGAGCGTGGCCTCGCCGCACGGGTCGGCGTCGGTGCTGACGGGCACGAGCGCCACCTCGTCCACGCCCGCCTCCGCGTAGGCGTCCAGCCGGTCCATGATCTCGACCGAGTCGCCGATCAGCGCGACCGACTCCAGCAGGGCGTCCGGGATCTTGGCGAGCAGCTCACGGGGGTGCGGCAGGGTACGGGCGTACCGCACCACGTCCTCGAAACCGGCCTCGGCGAACATCTCGCCGTACCCGGGGGCAGCGAGGTAGGGGACGACGCCACGCCTGATCTGCTCGATCGCGGCCGGGCCGGGGTCCACCGCGGCCGTCACCCAGGCGGCGGCCCGCGTGCTGGGCGTGAGCAGGCGCAGATCGGTGATCAGGCGGGCGGCGGAGGCCGGGGTGAGGAGGTTGAGCACCATGCGGTCCGCGAGAGCGGCCGTGGCCACCGCTCCGGGGCCGAAGGCGGCGACGGTGAGCTCCGACCGGGGAGCGGGCAGCCGCAGCCGGTAGCCCTTGCTGGAGACCCGCGTGCCCGCGAAGTCGGATTTCTCCCCGTCGAGCAGGGGCCGCAGCGCCTGGACGGTCTCACGCAGCGCCGTGCCCGAGCCGGCCCTGGACCGGCCGTGCCAGTCCTCCACCACCATCGGGCTGGAGGTGCCGAGCGCGATGTTCACCCGCCTGCCCGTGAGCTCCGCGACCGAGGCGGCTCCCATCGCGATCATCAGGGGGTCCCGCACGCTCACCGCCAGCGGCCCGACCGTGAGAGCCGCCCGGCCGGTCCGCGCGCCGATCGCCGTGGCGAGGGCGAAGGCGTCGTACGTCGCCATCTCGCCGACCCATACCTCGGGGTAGCCGAGCTCGTCCGCGATCTGAGCGGTCCGAACCGCCTCGCCCGCCGGGCGGTCCTGCCACAGCCCGAGGGAGACGCTGAGCCTCATGTGTCATGCTCCTGCCATAGCCCGGGGGAGCCGTCGTGCCTCGTACGGCATGCCCCCGACACCGTCCTTGCGAGACGCTTAGTCAATCTCATATTGGACACTCCCCACCACTTCCATTTGATTCCGTTTTATGAGTCATATGCGTATCTGCTCGATCAATGGAGCTGGTCCGGCCTGACCCAGGTGGCGTGGAAGCCGAGGGGCACGCGCTGGGGGAGCAGGACCCGCGCGACCGGCCCCGCCGTCAGGTCGGACGCGGACAGGACCTGGACCTCCGAGGCGCCCTCGCGCTCGTCGGTGACGAACGTCACCAGGTAGCCGTCGTCCTCGCCGGTCGCGCCGTCCCGGGGGGCGAACGGCGCCTCGCTGCCGTAGCGGTGCTCGCCGAAGCGGTACACCTGCTTCTCGCCGGTCACGTTGTCGTAGCGGACCAGGCCGTCGAACAGGTTGGTGTCGGCGTCCATCACGGACACGTTGTAGGCGTACCTCGTGGCACGGCCGGTCCGGCGGGCGTCGATCGAGGGGAACTCGGTGTTGTGGCCCTCGTCCACGAACCCCTCGGAGGTCCGCCCGGTGCGCAGGTCGAAGCGGTACCGGTACATCCGGGCGTCGAGCCTCAGGTACGACAGCATGCGCGCGAGCGGCCCGCCGGCGCCGCTCGGCGCCGGGCGCGACACCCGGCAGACGTCCATGGTGATCTCGTCGCCGGACTCCCAGGCGTTGACCACGTGGTAGATGTAGCAGGGCTTGGCCTCGAACCAGCGGATCTCGTGCGCGAGGCCCCGGCGCGGAATGACGCCGAAGCGGGAGGGCAGTTCGCGGTCGAAGGTCAGCTTGTACCTTCCCCGCCGCGCGGCGTCGAGGTCCTGGTAGAGCGGCAGGTCCATGAGGATCGCGTGGTTCTCGGTGATCGCCATGTCGTGCGGCAGCCGGGCTCCGGGCAGGTCCAGCTCCACGCAGTGCTCGACCGCGCCGCCCGCGCCGACCACCCCGTACCGCAGGTAGGGCTCGCGTGGCCCGTAGTCGAACCAGAACAGTTCACCCGTGCGCTCGTCGGCCTTCGGATGGGCCATGACGTCGCCCGTCAGCGTGTTGAGGAAGGTCTCGGCGCCGAGGGTCTCCAGCGAGAGCGGGTCGAGCGAGTACGGCGAGCCGCACAGGTACCACGTGGCCAGCACCCGGCCCCTGTGGAAGATCAGATCGGTGTTGGCGGAGTCCTTCAGGTTGAGCCCGCGGGTGTTGCCGAAGGGGTTGCCCTTCGGGCTCTCCATGACGCCGGTCCACAGCGACCTCCCGGCGGCCGACTCGGCCTCGAAGGCGCTGGTGCGCACGTACCGGTTGCGGTAGCGCGCGCGGCCGTTCTCGAAGTGCATGGCGTGGACCATGCCGTCGCCGTCGAACCAGTGGTAGCGGCCCTTCATCGGGTGGCGCGCGTTGGGCCCGTTGCGCAGGTAGACGCCGTTCAGGTCACGGGGGATCTCGCCGATGACCTTGAGGTCGCCGGTGGTGATCTCATCGTGGACCGGTGCGTAGACGCCGAGGAGGTACGGGTTCGGCTCGCCCGAATCGTCCATCACCGCCGCGACCGCGGTGGGCTGTTCCCTCATCACTGGAAACTACGATAGAAAAAGTCAGCTAGTCAACGCACCGGCCGGGCCCCCCGACCGGAGAGGGCTGTTTAGAGTTGGCGCGGTGGAGACGAAGGAGTCGCCGGTCATGGCCGGGGTGGGGAAGGCCGTGGCCGGAGGCCGCGATCACGTGGACGGGGACACCGCCGATCTCAGCGCCATAGGGCGCGCGCTCGGCGTCCTCGGCGACCGATGGGTCCTGCTGATCCTCCAGCGGGCCTTCCTGCTGCGCATCCGCACCTTCGCCGCGTGGCGCGACGAGCTCGGCATCTCCGAGTCCGTGCTCGCGGCCCGGCTCAAGGAGCTGGTCAGGCACGGCATCTTCGAGACGGCCGCCTACCGCGACGGCCGCATCCGCTACGAGTACCGGCTGACCGGCAGGGGACTGCGGCTGTGGGTCCTCCTCGTGGCCATCCACAGCTGGGAGCGCGACTGGGCCGACCGGCCCGAGCTGCTCACCCTGATCCATGACACCTGCGGGAACGACGCGCGGCCGTACCTCGCCTGTGGAACGTGCCGCGCGCCGATGAGCGCCCGGGACACCCACACCGAGCGCGGCCCCCTCGCGACGTTCGCCCGCATCGGCGTGCCGCGCCACCATCGCCGCACCGTGCGCGGTGACGACAGGACCGAATTCCTCGGCTACTGCCCGCACTCCATGGAGATCCTGGGCGACCGCTGGAGCACCACGATCCTTGCGGCGGCCTTCCTCGGCATCAGGCGCTTCGTCGACTTCCAGGGCGAGCTGGGCATCGCTCCGTCGGTGCTCACCGAGCGGCTCAAGCGGTTCGTCGAGCTCGGAGTGCTCCAGACCGATTCGTACCGGCTCTACCGGCTCACCGACAAGGGGCTCGCCTTCTTCGAGGTCTTCGCCTTCCTCACCGACTGGGCTCAAACGGAGCTGCCCGCTCCGGAAGGGTCCGGCCTGACCATCACGCACAAACCCTGCGGCTCCGCGCTGCGGCCCGTCCTGCTGTGCCGGGTGTGCCACCGGGCGCTGGAGCGCCGGGAGATCCACTTCGACATGCCGGCGCACCTGCGTTCCGCGCCTTTTCCGGCCTCCTCCAGCGAGGATCTGCCCGCCTGCCATTGACCCGCTGGCTTCTGTCTTCGTAGTGTCCTTCCATTCACGATGGGAGTCGCGATGAGGCTGCACCCCCCACAGCAGATCGAGCGCTTCACTTCGGGTGGATGGTGGACAGGCGACACCGTCGACGGGCTGTTCAGGGCACAGGTGAGCGCCCGGCCGGACGCGATCGCGATCGTCGACCCGCTCAACAAGCCCAGCCTGATGGACGGCGCGGCCCGGCGGCTGACCTGGGCGCAACTGGGCGCGGAGGCCGACAGGATCGCCGCGGTCCTGCTGGAGACCGGTGTCGTCCAGGGCGATGTGGTCGCGGTCCAGCTTCCGAACAGCGTGGAGCTCGCGGTGACGTTCCTCGCGGTGGCCAGGATCGGCGCCGTCGTCACCCCCCTGCCCGTGCAGTACCGCGAGTACGAGCTGGCGCAGGCCATCCGGCTGGCGGCGGTCAAGGTGCTCGTCACCGCCGAGCGCGTGGGGGACCGGGACAACGCCGAGATCGTCCGCAGGCTCGACGTCCCCGCGCCTCCGATCGTGCTGGCCTGGGGCGATCCCGCCCGGGACCTGGAGACCGCGGTCGCCGACCCCGCCATGCTCGCCGCCCACCTCAAGGGCCTCGAAACCGACCCCAACGACTGCCTGACCATCTGCTGGACCTCCGGCACCGAGGCGACGCCGAAGGGAGTGCCCCGCTGCCACTACGACTGGTTCGCCGTCGAGTCGAACACCACCGCCGCGCCCTCGCTGCACGGGGGCGACGTGGTGCTCAACCCGTTCCCGATGGTGAACATGGCCGGGATCGGCGGCGTCTTCCTGCCGTGGCTCCGCACCGGGTTCCAGATGGTCCAGCACCACCCGTTCGACCTGCTCGTCTACCTCGACCAGATCACCGAGGAACGGGTCACCTACACCCTCGCCCCGCCGGCGCTGCTCACGATGCTGCTGCGGAAGCCCGAGATGCTCGAAAGGTACGACATCTCCTCGCTGACGCGCATCGGCTCGGGCTCCGCGCCGCTGCCTCCCTGGATGGTGAGGGGCTGGCAGGAGCGGTACGGCATCGCCGTCATCAACTTCTTCGGCTCCAACGAGGGCATCGCGCTGCTCTCCGACCCGGTGAACATTCCGGACCCCGAGGAGCGCGCACGGTTCTTCCCGCGGCCGGGCGTCCCCGGAGGCGCCTGGCCCGGGACCCTCGCCGCCAGCAGCGTGAAGCTGGTGGACCCCGCCTCCGGCGAGGAGATCACCGAGCCCGGCCGGCCGGGAGAGCTGCATCTTTCCGGGCCCACCGTCTTCGCCGGCTACCTCGCCGGCACGGCCGACGCCGATCCCTTCGACGAGGACGGCTACCTCATCACGGGTGACGTGTTCGAGATCGACGGCCCCGATGGCCGTTACCTGCGGTACGTCGACCGAGCCAAGGACCTGATCATCCGGGGTGGCATGAACATCGCCCCCGCCGAGCTGGAGTCCCTGCTCGCCGGGCACCCGGCCGTCGTGGAGGTGGCGATCGTCGGGTACCCGGACGGCGTGCTGGGCGAGAGGGTCTGCGCGGTCGTCGCGCCACGGGACGACGTCGACCTGCCGTCACTCGTGGACTTCCTCAAGGAGAAGGGCATCGCGTCCTACAAGCTCCCCGAGCGGCTGGAGATCGTCGAAGCCCTGCCGCGCAACGCCGTGGGCAAGATCCTCAAGCGGGATCTGCGCGAGCGGCTCTGAGGTTCGGGCGGGATCCGCGCGAGCGGCCATGAGGTTCGAGAGGGTCCGCGCGAACGGCCATGAGGTGAAAGATTCAGCGCGTTTTCGCGCCGTCCGAGGTCGGTGAACGCCGGGCGTCGCCGTCGTTGACACCTGGACGCGCGCGGAGAACCATCGGCGATCGAGCGCAGCAGAGCGATCCCGGTCCGGCGTGTGGGAGCGCTCCCACCTCTTGAGGGCATCCGTAGAAAGCGAGCGATCCATGAGTGCTCCCCTCCCCGGCCGTCCGTTCCCCCCGGCCGGACCCTTGCCACCGTGGTCAGGCCGGCCGAGCGCGAGGCGGCGGTTCCTCGCCCTCGTCGCCACGCTGGCCGCCGTCGCCGCCGTGCTCCTGCCGGCCCGCGCCGCCTCGGCCGCGGACCCCGGCTGCCGGGTGGACTACACCGTGAACCAGTGGAGCGGCGGGTTCACCGCCTCGGTCAAGGTGACCAACCTCGGTCCGGCCATCACGGCCTGGGATCTGCGGTGGACCTTCGGCGGCGACCAGAAGGTCACCTCGGCGTGGAACGCGAAGCTCACCCAGACCGGGGCAGCCGTGAGCGCCGTCAACCTGGCGTACAACGGCTCGCTGGCGACCGGCGGGGCGACCGACTTCGGCTTCCAGGGCACGTGGGCGGCGTCGAACCCCGTCCCGGCGAGCTTCACCGTCAACGGCGTCCCCTGCAACGGATCCACCACGCCGACGCCGACCCCGACCGTCACCCCGACCCCGACCGTCACTCCGACCCCGACCCCCACGCCCACGCCGACCCCGACGCCGACGCCCACGCCTTCGGTGCCTCCGGGCTGCTCGGGCGCCGTGGTCTGCTCCGGGTTCGACGACCAGGCGTCCTCGACGCCGAGCGGCGACTGGCAGGTCGTGACGCCCAACTGCCAGGGCACCGGTACGGCCGCGATCGACTCCACGACCGCGCACAGCGGCACCAAGTCCCTCCGGGTGAACGGCGGAGGCGGGTACTGCAACCACGTATTCGTCGGCACCACCAAGAACGTCTCCACGGTCGGGCCGGTGGTGTACGCGCGGATGTGGGTGCGGCACACCACCGCCCTTCCCGCCTCGCACGTCACCATGATCACGATGGCCGACGCCTCCAACGGCAACAAGGACCTGCGCATCGGCGGGCAGAACAGCGCTCTCCAGTGGAACCGCGAGTCCGACGACGCGACCCTGCCCGAGCAGAGCCCGACGGGTGTGGCCCTGAGCACGCCGCTGCCCACCGGTCGCTGGGTCTGCCTGCGCTACCAGATCGACACCACCAAGCAGGCCATGAGCACCTGGGTCGACAACCAGGAGGTCGCCGGCCTGCACCTGGACCAGACGCCAACCCGCGACGTCGACTCCCAGTGGCTCAGCCGTACGACGCCGCCGCGCCCGGCGACCCTGCGCCTCGGCTGGGAGAGCTACGGCGGCGACGCGGACACGCTCTGGTTCGACGACGTCGCCTTCGGATCCTCACCGATCGCCTGCTGACCCCGGCGGGGCTCGGAACGGTGAACGCGAACCGTTCCGGGCCCCCCGACCGAGGCGGTGGAGACAGGCGGATACGCCCAGAGGTCGTGTCACGGGCCAAGCCGATCAAGGCTGCATCGGATCTGCACATTTAAGCCCGGATTGTCTGCACGAGATCGTTCTAGGCTTCCGAGCGTGACAGACCAGCGGCGCATTCTCGTGGTCGAGGACGACGCGACCATCGCGTTGGCCCTCCAGAGCCGGCTCGTCGCCGAGGGCTTCGACGTCCGCACAGCGGGGGACGGTGAGGCGGCGCTCGCGGCCTACGCGAGAGCGGAGCCGGACCTGGTCGTTCTCGACAGGCTGCTGCCCGGCCTCGACGGCGTGGAGGTGTGCCGGCGCATGCAGGCGGCACGGCCCGTCCCTGTGCTGATGCTCACCGCGCTCGGCGAGGAGACCGACCTGCTCGTCGGCCTCGGCGTCGGCGCCGACGACTACCTCACCAAGCCGTTCAGCATGCGCGAGCTCGTCGCGAGGATCCACGCGCTGCTGCGCAGGGTCGAACGGGCGGCGCAGCTCGCGCACGAGGACACGGTGATCCGCGTCGGCGGCGTCGAGATCAACACCGCCGAGCGCAGGGTGTTCGTACGCGGGGTCGAGGCCCAGCTGACCCGCACCGAGTTCGACCTGCTCAGGCGCCTCGCGGAACGTCCCGGCCACGTCTTCGAGCGCGAGAGGCTGCTCTCCGACATCTGGGGCTTCTCGGAGGCCGCCGCCACCCGCACGGTCGACAGCCACGTACGGGCGCTGCGCCGCAAGCTCGGCGCGGGCATCGTCCGTACGGTCCACGGCGTCGGATACGCGCTGGTCAAGCCGTGAGGCCGCTCGACTTCCTCGGCCGGATCAAGATCAAGCTCGGGCTGGTCATCCTGCTGGCGGTGGCCACGGCCTTCGCGCTCAACGAGTACGGCCGCCTGCTGGGCATCGTCCCGGCCGTGCGCATGGGGCTCGCGGCGTTCCTCAGCCTCGGTATGGTCCAGCTGATCGGCCGGGGCATGACCGGGCCGCTGCGCGAGATGGCCGCCGCCGCCCAGACCATCGCCAAGGGCCGGTACGGGATGCGGGTCAGGGCGACATCCCGGGACGAGGTGGGCGAGCTGGCGCGTGCCTTCAACGCGATGGCGGCGGACCTTGAGGAGGTGGACCGGCAGCGCCGCGAGCTGGTCGCCAACGTGAGCCACGAGCTGCGTACGCCCATCACCGGGTTGCAGGCCGTGCTGGAGAACGTCGTGGACGGCGTGTCCCCGCCCGACCTCGCCACGCTGAGCACGGCCCTGGCCCAGACCGAACGCCTCGGACGACTGGTGGCCCAGCTGCTCGACCTGTCACGGCTGGACTCCGGCGCCCGGCCCATCGAGCCCGAACTGGTGGAGCTCGGACCGTTGTGCGGCCAGGCCGTACGGGAGGCGAGCCTCGCGCGCGACGACGTGTCGCTGTCGAGCGCGGTGTCGCCCCGGCTCGGCGTCCAGGCCGATCCCGCGCTGCTCGCCCAGGTGCTGGCCAACCTGCTGGACAACGGCGT
Organism: Sphaerisporangium sp. NPDC049003; assembly: GCF_043197795.1. Lineage (NCBI taxonomy): Bacteria > Bacillati > Actinomycetota > Actinomycetes > Streptosporangiales > Streptosporangiaceae > Sphaerisporangium > Sphaerisporangium sp. NPDC049003. Next base: position 14,560 of record NZ_JBICTU010000007.1, on the reverse strand, counting down.
GCGGCACAGCCCGCCCGGCGGGCTGGTCCGGCTCGAAGCACGGCCAGAGGGGGCGGGCGTACGGCTGAGCGTGACCGACGAGGGGCCGGGCATCCCCGAGCCGGAGCGGCCCCGGGTGTTCGAGCGGTTCTCCCGCCTCGACACCGCGCGGGCGGCCGACGCGGGCGGCGCGGGCCTGGGCCTGGCCATCGTCAAGGAGATCGTCGAACTGCACGGCGGCTCGATCAGAGTCGCCGACTCCCCGGTCGGCTGCCGGATGGTCGTCGACCTTCCCGGAAGGAAGGCTGCCATGAGCGACGCACCCGAGCCCCTGGGAGAACCCCGCCAACCCGACAAAACCCCCACCGCACCATCCGCACCCAAGCCAAGCCGTGGCGAGGAGCGTTTACCCGAGGTGGAGGCGAGCCTTGGCGAGGATCCTTCACCCGGGCCCGGTGACCCTGTGGGCCGACCGGCGGACGGGCCCTCGGAGACCGGGAACGAGCCACCCCGTGCCGCCGAGCCCGAGCACCCCAAGGTCCGGAGCGGTTCTCTCCCCACCGAGGGCGGCCTCGCGCCCTCCGGCGATGAGCCGGTTCCCGTGAAGGACGAGCCGGGCGACTCCGGAACCGACCCGCTCCCTACCGGGGGCGAGCGGGTCCGTACAGAAGACGCACGCCTCCCCACGCCGGGGCATGGTCCCGGTTCGCAGCACGGGCATGGGCCGGTGGCCGCGCCACCAGGAGTCGCCGCCTCGGTGGCCGTGTCCCCGGGTGGGGTGCGGCCGGTGCCGCGGCGGGAGGCGGATTACGTGCCGCCGCCGCTGTTCCCGCGTCCGGACCTGCCCGAGACGCCTCGCAGGCTGCCGTTCATGGCGGCGGCGGTCGGGCTCCTGGCGGCGATCGCGCTGCCGTACAGCAGGCCGGGACTCGGGATCGCGCTCGTGGCCGTCGCCGCCGGCGCGGCGGTGCTTCCCGCGGCCAGACACCGGATCACGCCGTGGACGGCGGCGTTCGGCCTGCTGGCGTACGCGCTGGTCTCCGTCGCCCTGTTCAGGGACGCCGAGTGGATGGTCGCCCCCATGCTGCTCGCCGGCTTCGGGGTCGCCGCGCTCGCGGTGTCGGGAGGCGGTCGCGGCTGGCTCGGAGTGATCAGGGGCGGGATGTCGGTCGTCCTCGCGGTGCTGCCGCTCCCGTGGTTCCTCGCGGCGCCGCTGAAGGGGATCAACCGGCGGCGGGTCGGGCCCGTGCTCGCGGCGCTCGGCCTGACCGCGGTGCTGATCGTCGTGTTCGGGTTGCTGTTCGCCTCCGCCGACGCGGTCTTCTCGTCCTTCGTCGCGCACCTGTTCACCGCCCCGGCGTGGGCCTCGTCCCTGCCGTTCCGGATCTTCGTTTTCGTGGTCTTCGCCGCGCTGGTGGGGGCGGCGACGCTCGTCGCCCTGAGGCCGCCGGTCGAGCCGGCCACGCCCAACCTGCGCGCGACCGTGAGCGGCACCCTGTGGATCACTCCGCTGGTGGCGCTGAACCTGCTGTTCGCCTCCTTCGTGGGCGTGCAGATCACCACGCTCTTCGGCGGCAACCGCAAGGTCGTGGAGACGGCGGGGCTGACCTACGCCGAGTACGCCAGGTCGGGCTTCTTCGAGCTGGTCACGGTCAGCGTGTTCGTGCTCGGCCTCGTCGCGGTGGCCGCCGGTGTGCTCGCGCCCAAAGGCAGGGAGCGCTGGCTGCTCGCCGGACTGCTCGGCCTGCTGTGCGGCCTCACGCTGGTGATCCTCGCCTCGGCACTGCACCGGCTCGGCCTCTACACCGACGCGTACGGCCTGTCGCGGCTGCGGGCTTCGGTCGGGGCGACCATCTGGTGGCTCGGCGCGGTGTTCGCGGTCGTGCTCGTCGCCGGGGGGATGCGGCTGGCGGGCAAGAGGATCGGCTGGCTCCCGCGCGCGATGGTGCTGCTGACGGGAGTGTCGCTGGTGGTCTTCGCCGTCTGGAACCCCGACCTGCGGGTCGCCGAGAGCCAGCTTCACAAGCGCGGCGTCGAACGGCTCGACGTGGACTATTTCAGCGACCTCGGGGCCGAGGCCGTACCGGTGGTGGACGCCCTGCCCGAGCCGGCGCGTAGCTGCCTGCTGTCGAAGATGGCCATCGTGGAGAGCCTGGGAGAGCCAGAACCGTGGAACGGATGGAACCTCGCGCGCCAGAAGGCCCGCGACCTGCTCCACGCCCTCCCACCGGCGGAGCCGACTCCGCCCACCTGTCAAGATATAGGGTCACCTGGGACATAGGTCATTCACAGCGGGCTCCTTGAAAGGCACGGCTGCGTTGGACGGTTCGGTTTACGTCTATGTCGAGGACGTGCGAGACGAGGGCGTCGGCCAGGTCCTCGACCGGATCGCCGGGTACGGCGTGCGCGAGGTGACGGTCGCCGCCGCCTACCACGGGGCCCGCGACGTCACCCCGCACGGTGCCTCGCGGGTGACCGTCCGCGCCGACGGCGTCCACTTCACGCCGCCCGCCGACCTGTTCGGCGGCCTGCGCCTGGTGCCGCCCATGCAGGCCGGCGCCGCCGAGGAGCCGCTCGTGGCGCTGCGCGAGGCCGCGGCCGACCGGGGGATGACCCTGCACGGGTGGACGGTGTTCCTGCACAACATCACGCTCGGCCTGCGCGACCCGGACGTGACCGTGAGCGACTGCTTCGGCGGGCGCGGCTTCCCGGCGGCCCTGTGCCCCGCGCACCCCGACGTCCGCCTGTACGCCGTCGCCCTGGCGAGGTCGGTGGCCCGGCAGGGGGTGAGCAGCGTGGTGGCCGATTCCCTGCACTTCGGGGCGTTCGCCCAGGGGTACCAGCAGGAGAGGTGCTTCGTCCCGCTCGGCCCGATGGACGAGTTCCTGTTCGGGCTGTGCTTCTGCTCGTGGTGCATGCGGCGCGCGGCCGACCTCGGGGTCAAGGCGGAGGTCGCGCGGGAGGAGTGCGCCCGCATCGTCGGCGGGGTACTCGACGGCGACCCGCCCGCGCAGGGCGAGGTGACGCGCGCGGCCCTCACGGCCTACGCCGGCCCCGAGGTCGTGGCGTACGCGCGAGCCCGATCGGAGACGGTGACCTCACTGGTCAGCGAGGTGTCGTCGGCGGTGGCCGCCGAGGGCTCCAAGCTGACCTTCCTCGACGGCACGGGCCACAGGAAGGGGTACGCCGACGGCCTGCCCCCGGCAGGCCTCGCCGCGCACGACGCCTGGCAGCTCGGCGTCGACCTGGTCGCGCTCGGCGACCTCGTGCCGTCCTTCGGGGTGCTCGCCTACGCCAGGGACGCCGCCCGGGTGGCCGACGACGTGGGCGCCTACCGCCGTTCGGTCGGCAACGACAGGGAGCTCCGGGTGGTGCTCCGCCCCGGCCGTCCCGACACCGACTCGGAGGACCGGCTGGCCGCCAAGGTGCGCGCGGTCAAGGCCGCGGGCGGTGACGCCGTCGACTTCCACGCCTACGGGCTCGTGCCGTACAGCGTCCTGAACCGCATCCCGGGGGCACTCGGCCACAAGGCCTGACCCCCGGCGCGCCGCTCAGGCGGACTCGCGGATGACCAGCTCGCTGGGCAGGATGATGTGGTCGGTCACGCGGTCCTTGGCGGGTGTCAGCAGCAGCCGCACCATCGCGGTCGCCTGCTCGACGATCGGCTGGCGGACGGTGGTGAGCGGCGGATCGGTGTAGGCCGCGGCCTCGATGTCGTCGAAGCCCACCAGGGCCACGTCGTCGGGCACGCGGCGCCCCGCCCGGCGCAGGGCGCGCAGCGCGCCGATCGCCATCTCGTCGTTCGCCGCGAACACGGCGTCGAGCGCGGGGTCGTCCTCCAGGAGCTGCCGCATCGCGTCGGCGCCCGAGGCGCGGGTGAAGTCGCCGACGGCGACGATCGACCGGCGGTCGGAGTCGCGCAGGGCGTCGCGGTAGCCGGTCAGGCGGTCCTGGCCGCCGATCATGTCCTGGGGGCCGGCGATGGTCGCGATGCGGCGCCTGCCCGTGGCGAGCAGGTGCCGCACGGCCGCCCCGGCGCCGCCCACGTTGTCGTTGTCGACGTACGGCAGGGCCACGGCCACGGCGGGCCTGCCGTACGACACGACCGGCACGCCCATGCGGTTGAGTGCGGCGGGGAGCGGGTCGGCGCCGTGCATGGACAGGAGCAGGACCCCGTCGACGTGCCCGCTGGATATGTAACGCTCCACACGCTCGTGGCCGCGCGGCGAGCTGGCGAGCATGAGCACGATCTGCTTGTCGGACGACTCAAGCTCGCTGCTGACCGTGCGGACCACCATCGAGAACAGCCGGTCGTCGGAGAACACCCTGGTCGCCGGCTCGGAGATCACCAGGGCGATGGAGTCGGTGCGCTGGGTGACCAGGCTCCGGGCGGCCGAGTTGGGGACGTATCCCAGCTCGCTCACGGCCCGCAGCACCGTGTCCCTGATCTCCGGGGTCACCGTCGACTGGCCGTTGACGACCCGCGAGACGGTCGCCCGGGAAACGCCCGCTCGCGCGGCGACCGCTTCCAGGGTGGGTCGTTTCATTCGCAGAGCCCTGTCTTCCTCGGGTCGGTCATGGGGTGAGGCCGTTCCCCCGGATGACATCCCGGTAGCCCAGCCCGCTGTCCTTGGGGAGCCGGCGCTGGGTCTCGCAGTCGGCGTACACGATCCCGAGCCTCCGGCGGTACCCATCGTGCCACTGGAAGTCACCCGGTCGCGACCTTACGAGAGACCCCCGGAAATCCGCGTCACCCTGCAGCACGGCGAGGCCGCCGGGGTGGGCGCGCTCCGGGACGTCCGCGCGAGTGGTCGTCATCGCCTGACCGCCCCCTGCATGTGTTCCTCCGATGATCTGCCTGCCGGGGCAGGCCGTGGCCGGGCGGGAGCGGAACGGCGCCCCCCGCCGCCCGCCGGGCGAGCCCCTCGCGCGTGCCCGCGGGAGCCCTCTCTCGATGATCAAAAGAGAGCGCTCTCGGCTCCGGGCGGGCGCGGAGCCGATCCGTGCCGGGAAGCGTCCCCATGATAAAGGTTCTTTCCGATTATCTCGACGATCCCAGTGAGATGGGGTCTGGTGTCCTGAACATGGGGTTTCGTCCCTGATGGGAAGGCCGACGGCGCGGCGGGCCGCCGTCGCCGTCGCCGAGCAAGAGTGGAGAGCGCTCTCATGATCTACGAGAAACATTCTCTGGCTGTTGACACGGCTTGTCAGCCCATCTAGCGTCAGCGGCGCTGAGAGCGTTACAAGCAAGTTACGTCGACGCGAACACCTGGATCCCAGCGCTGTGCGGGCCTCGAACGGCCGTCGGGCCCGCGGTAGGAGTTGTCGCCGGCCTCCGCCTCGTCGAGGCGGGCCGGTCCCCCCACGACGAAAGTCACGCCGCATGACCACCGATCTCCCCAGGAACCCCTCCTTGAGACGACGGTCCGCCGGGTTGGCCGTCGCCACCCTGCTGGCAGGCCTGCTCGCCACCGTCCCCGTCACCTCCGCCAGCGCCGCCACCGTCACCGTGGGGGTCGGCAGCTACACGACCGACCTTCCCGCCGGAGCCGTCGGCCCGTCCAACAACGCCGGCGCGCCGGTGACCCCCAAGATCACCTCTGCCGTCACGGCGAAGGTCCCGACGAACGACTGGTGGTCCTCGCTGGCCTTCCAGCGGTACGCGGGCAACCCCTACTCCGAGAACATGTACGCCCACCCGCTGGCCTTCCACGCCGTCGCGGGCGGCCTTGAGGTCAGCTACCCGACCTCGCCCACGATCTCCGCGTCGCAGTACGACTACACCCACGCCCGCGACCTCACCCTTGGCGTGACCGGCCTCAACGCGCCGAGCACCCAGGTGGACGGCTGGTCCGACTGGACCGTCACCCCCTACTGGTCCGACGGCGCCCGCACGCTGCGCGCGACCATCGGGCACGGGCTGCCGTTCGTCTACGCCACTCCGTCCGGCGGGAACGCACAGGTCAGCTTCGTCGCGACGCCCACGATCTGGGCCGACCGGGGCAACGTGCTCGGGGCCACGGTCAACGGGCACGACTACGCCCTGTTCGCGCCGACCGGCACCGACTGGACCATCGCGGGAACGGCGGCGACCGTCGCCCTCGGCGGCAAGAACTACTACTCCGTCGCGGCCCTGCCCGCCCGCGGCGCGCTCGACCTGTTCGCCAAGTACGCCTACTCCTTCGTCACCGGCACCAAGGTGAGCTGGTCGTACGACGAGGCCGCCGCCCGCCTCACGACCACCTACACCGCGACGACCACGGCCAAGGAAGGCACCGAGACGGGGACGCTGCAGGCGCTCTACCGCCACCAGTGGCTCGCCACCACCGACCCGCTCACCACCTACACCTACGTGTCGCCGCGCGGCACGATGAAGCTGCGCGAGGGCGCGTCGTTCAGCACCCGGCAGACCTTCCACGGCGTCCTGCCTGCACTGCCGGACCTCGGCGCCTACGACCGGGCGCGGCTCGGCGACTTCGTCAAGCAGGGAGCGGCGGGCGACCCGCTCGGGGGCATGGGCGACACCTACGGGACGGGCAAGACCCTCGGGCGGCTCGCGCAGCTCGTGCCCATCGCCGAACAGCTCGGTGACACCGCGTCCCGCGACAAGCTTCTCGGGATGCTCAAGACCGAGCTGCAGAGCTGGTTCACCGCCGGCGGCGAGCAGTTCAGGTACGACGGCACGTGGGGCATCCTGACCGGCTACCCCGCCTCGTACGGCAGCGACTCCGAGGTCAACGACCACCACTTCCACTACGGCTACTACCTCATGGCCGCCGCCACGGTGGCACGGTACGACCGGGCGTGGGCGGCCGACGGCCAGTGGGGCGGCATGGCGAAACTGCTGGCGAAGGACGCGAACAACTGGGACCGCACGGACACGCGCTTCCCGTTCCTGCGCAACTTCGACGCCTACGCGGGCAACGGCTGGGCGTCGGGGCACGCGGGCTTCGCGGCGGGGAACAACGAGGAGTCGTCCTCCGAGGGCATGAACTTCGCGACCGGAGCGCTGCTGCTGGGCGCGGCGACCGGGGACAACTCCCTGCGCGACCTCGGCATCTACCTGTACACCACGCAGGCGGCCACCATCGGGCAGTACTGGTTCGACGTGGACAACGTCGTCTTCCCCGCGGGTTTCAGCCATGACACCGCCGGCATGATCTGGGGCGACGGCGCCGCCTACGGCACCTGGTGGACCGGCAACCCCGAGGAGATCCACGGCATCAACTACCTGCCCATCACGGGCGGTTCGCTGTACCACGGGCTCTACCCGAACAAGGTGAGGGCCGGCCTGGCCGAGATGGAGGCCGGCAACGGCGGCCCGGCGGTGGAGTGGCGCGACATCATCTGGGAGTACCGGGCGCTCGCCGACCCGGCCGCCGCCAAGGCCAACTGGGACGCGGGGTGGAACGCCTACACCCCGGAGGCGGGGGAGACCAAGGCCCACGAGTACCACTGGATCTACAACCTGGCCAGGCTCGGCACGGTCGACGCGGCGGTGACCGCCGACACCCCGACGGCCGCGGTCTTCAGCCTCAACGGAACGCGCACCTACGTGGCGCACAACTACGGGACCGCCGCCCGCACCGTCACCTTCTCCGACGGCAAGAAGCTCACGGTTCCCGCCGCGTCGACCGCCACCAGCGCGGGCGGCTCCCCGTCACCCACCCCGACCCCGACTCCCACCGTGTCCCCGACGCCGACTCCCACCCCGACGCCGGGTTCCCCGACCCGCTACCTGCTGACCGGCGGCGCGCTGTCGGCCACCAGCGGCACGGCCGGATCGGACACGGTCCCCTCGGCCGGCGGCGTCACCCACGACGGCACCCCCTACAACCCGCTCGTCTACACCTCGACGGGCCTGACCATGTCCTACACCGGCGCCGCCACCGCGTTCGACCTGTTCCTCGACGCGGGAACCTCGGTGGGCAACGGCGTCCAGACCCGGGTCTCGTACGACCTGACGGGCGACGGCACGTACGACCGCGTGGAGACCTACAAGTACTTCGCCACCGATCCGGTCGCCGGCTGGGAGCACTCCACCCAGGCGGCGGGCCTCGCGTCCTCGTCGGGGACGCTCGGCAACCTCACCAACGGCCGCGTGAAGGTCGAGATCTGGAGCGCGATCGGGACCAACCCGACCTCGCTCGGGGTCGGCAACCGCTCCGTGGTCACCATCCCGTTCAGCTGACAGCGGCGGCGCCGGCCCGGGTCTCCGGGCCGGCGCCCGTCCTCGCGGAAAGTGTGTGATCTGCCCCCACCAGAGAAGAGGATCATCATGTCCACCGGTCCGGTGCCCCGAGGCCGTCCCCGGCTTCGCCTCCTGCTGGCCGCCATAGGCGCGGCCCTCATCCCCGTGATCGCGATGACCGCCACCGGCGGGTCCGCGGGCGCGGCCGTACCCACCACGCCGAGCGGCTGGAGCCTGGTGTGGAGCGACGACTTCAACGGCTCGGCGGGCTCCCTCCCGTCGTCGGCCGACTGGATCATCGACACCGGTCACGCCTACCCGGGCGGTCCGGGCAACTGGGGCACCGGTGAGATTCAGAACTACACCGCGAGCCCTTCCAACCTCAGCCTCGACGGGGCGGGCAACCTGCGCATCACGCCCATCAAGAGCGGCTCGGGCGAGTGGACCTCCGCCCGCATCGAGACCCGCCGGGCCGACTTCAAGCCGCAGGCCGGGCGCGTCCTGCGCATCGAGGGCCGCATCCAGATGCCCAACGTCACCGGGAACGAGGCGCTCGGCTACTGGCCGGCGTTCTGGGCGCTGGGCTCGCCGTACAGGGGCAACTACTGGAACTGGCCCAGCACCGGCGAGTTCGACATCATGGAGAACGTCAACGGGCTCAACGCGGTTTGGGGCGTCCTGCACTGCGGCGTGAACCCCGGCGGGCCGTGCAACGAGACGACCGGCATCGGCGCCAACCGGGCCTGCCCGGGCGCCAGTTGCCAGTCGGCCATGCACACCTACCGCTTCGAGTGGGACCGTAGCGTCAGCCCCAACCAGCTCCGCTGGTACGTGGACGGGCAGCAGTTCCACAGCGTCGCCGAGAACCAGATGGACGCCGGCACGTGGAGCAACATGACCAGCCACGCGGGCTACTTCCTCCTGCTCAACGTGGCCATGGGCGGCGCCTTCCCCAACGCGCTCGGCGGTTCGACGCCGACGGCGGCCACCGTGTCGGGACGTCCGATGGTCGTCGACTACGTCGCCGTCTGGCAGAGCGGCTCCGGCTCGACGCCCCCGCCGGGCTCGCCCACGCCGAGCCCCCCGCCCGGCGGCGGCTTCGACGCGCGGTCGACCATCCAGGCGGAGAGCTACCAGGCCCAGTCCGGTACCGGGCTGGAGACCACGACCGACAGCGGAGGCGGCCAGAACGTCTCGCAGATCGGCAACGGCGACTGGCTCCGGTACGACGGGGTGAGGTTCGGCACGTCCGCCGCCACGCAGTTCGTGGCTCGGGTCGCGTCCGGAGCGGCGGGCGGAGCCAGCGGCCTGGTCCAGGTACGGCTGGACAGCCCGACCGCCGCGCCGATCGGTGACTTCGCCGTCGGCAACACGGGCGGGTGGCAGAGCTGGCGCACCGTACCTGCCAACATCACGGGGGTAACCGGCACCCACACCGTGTACATCACCTTCTCCAGCGGCCAGCCGGCCGACTACGTCAACCTCAACTGGTTCACCTTCGGCAACTGATTCGCCAGCGGCCCGCGCCTTGGCCGGGCGCGGGCCGTGGTGGCGTTAACCTGGACGGATGAAGATCGGCAAGCTCGGTGTGGTCTGTGGCGGGCTCCTGCTGGCCGTCCTCGCGGGATGCTCCGCCGAAGGCGCCTCACCCTCGGCGCGAGCCGGCTCACCCTCGGCCGGAGTCGACGCGCCTTCGGCCGGAGTCGACGCGCCCTCGGCCGGGGGCGGCTCGCCTTCGGCTGGAGCCGGTTCGCCGTCTGCCGGGCTCCAGGTGAGCAGCCCGGCCTTCGCCGAGGGCGCGCCGATCCCGCGGAAGTACGTCTGCGGGAGCCAGGGAGGCCGGGACGTCTCGCCTCCGCTGGCCTGGAGCGGTGTCCCCGGGCCGGCGCGCGAGCTGGCGATCGTGGTGGATGACCCCGACGCGCCCGGCGGGTCGTACGTCCACTGGATCGTGACCGGCATCCCGGCCTCCGAGAGCGGCGTCGGCGAGGGCGGCGCCCCCGGCAGGACGGCGCCGGGCAGCGACGGCAGGCCCATGTACGCGGGTCCGTGCCCACCCGGCGGCGTGCACCACTACCACTTCATCGTGTACGCCCTGCGTGGCCCGATCAAGCCCGGCGGCGATGCCCGGGAAGTGCACAGGAAGATCAAGGACGCGGCCCTCACCTCAGGCGAGACGATCGGCACCTGGGGAAGCTGACGCCCTGGCTTGCCTCTGACCGATCAGCCGGCACGGCCGTCGGCCGGTCAGCGGGCACGCCGCCGACAGTCAGCGGGTACGGCCGTCGCTCAGCGGGTCCGGCCGCCGGTAAGCGCGGTGGCGACGCCGAGTCCGAGGTAGACGCAGCCGCTGAAGTACTTCAGCGGCTTCTGCCTTCCGTGCAGCAACCGGCTCAACGTGCCCGCGCCGACGGCGTAGACCATGTCGCTCGCGATGCCGAGCAGGAGAAGGGTCACGCCCAGCACCACGATCTGCAGCGCGGGAGACCCCGCCGCCGGATCCACGAACTGGGGGAGGAAGGCGAGGAAGAACAGGATGACCTTCGGGTTGAGCACGTTGACGACCACGCCTTCGAGGAAGATCCGGTGGAGAGGCTGGCCGGTCGCGGCGCTGGCGGTCGCCTCCCGGCCGCTGGTCAGCGTCCGGATCCCGAGATAGACGAGGTAGGCGGCGCCGGCCCACTTCACGACGGCGAACGCCGCCGCCGACCTGGCGATCAGGTACGAGAGCCCGGCCGCCGCCGCGGCGATGTGGACCAGGGTTCCCGTCTCCACCCCGACGGCCGACGCGACCGCGGCCGCCCTGCCCTGGGAGATGCCCCTGGCGGTGATGTAGAGGTTGTTGGGACCGGGGACGACGACCAGCGCGACGGCGGCCAGCGAGAAGATCAGCAAGGTCGAGGGGGAGATCATGGCCTCGACCCTAGAATCCTTTCGGCGCGAAACAGAGAGCCATTCATGGCCCGATTTCACGTCCAATCCCGTTCACGTCGGTGTTCGTGTGCTTCGTGGGCTTCTGGCGTTCGCGCCGGCCGGGGTGCGCCGCTGGTGCGGGCGTCCGGGGACAGGCGCCGGTAGAAGGTCGCCCGGGGTCAGGCACTTGTGGTGCGGGCGTCCAGGGCGAGGTCCCGCACTGCTTGGATCAGCTCGGCAGGATCGAACGGCTTGGTGAGGTAGGCGTCGACGCCTATGCCGAGGCCACGCTTCTTGTCGTCTTCCTGGGCCCGGGCGGTGATCATCATGATCTTGATGCGCTTGGTGCTCTCGTCGGCGCGAAGCTTCGTCGCCGTCATCCAGCCGTCCAGGCGCGGCATCATCACGTCCAGCGTGATCACGTCAGGTCGTACGGACTCCACCCGCTCCAGGCAGTCTTGCCCGTCGGTCGCCGTCTCGACCTGGAAGCCCTCCAGGCTGAGATTCACGGCGATGAGCTGTCGGATTACCTCGTCGTCGTCCACGACCAGCACGCGTCCCAGAACCTCGTCCACAGCCGCGAGGCTAAACCCTAAGACGAAGTCTCGCGAGTCCTTTTCCGAAGTTCCTAAGGGCTCGATCCTCCATGAGAACAAGTCGGCGACTGTCAGCGGCGCCGGTTACCGTCGAGCGCGTTGGAGACCTCCGAGACCTCTGCTGGTGAGGATGAGCCCAAGGGTGATCGGGCCGAAGCTGCTTTACCAGTTGGCCCTGCGGGTCGGCCACGTCATCGACCTTGGGTCTGCCTGCTGGGGCGCGTGGTGGTCATCCGCCGCTCAGCACCCGCGCGGCGGGATCACACGCGCGGCGGGATCACATGCGCGGCGGGATCACACAACGCTGCCGCCTGGCCTCACGCGCCGGGACCGTCGGTCCCCGCGGACGTCAGCCGGCCAGTGCCAGCCCCAGCAGATTGCCCGCCTCCGGCGAAACCGGCTGCCTCAGCAGCACCGGCCCCTGCGCCATGAACCGCGGCCGCGCCCCCCGGTGCTCGTCGGCGGCGTGCACGGTGAACGGGTGCACCAGGAACACATCGCCCGGCTCGCCCGTGGCGTGCGCCACCGGGAAGTCTCGCGTGGCCTCGTCGACCACCGGCCCGGCCTTCATCGGGTCCAGCACCTGCCCCGCGAGCGCCGCCCCCGCCGCCCGGTGAGAACCCACCCGGATCCGCGTCGGCGCGTCATCCGGGCCCACCCGCGACAGCAACGTCAGCACCAGCATCATCTCCGGCCGCCCGCTGACCGCGTACGTCCCGTCGGGCAGGGCCACATTCGCATCGATGTGCCACCCGCGATCGTCGACCGCAGCCTTGCCGGGAAACCGTACCGGGATCATGCCCAGCGCGCCACGCGGTGCCCAGCCGTCCGCCCCGCACACCTCATCCAGTGCCCGCGCCAGCCGAGCGCTGCGCGCCATCTGGCCCAGCGGCCCCTGACCGCTCAGGTCCGACGCCCACATCACCGGCTCGTCCCAGCCGGACGGATCGCCGGGGGAGCGCCCGCCCAACTGCTCCCACACCTGCGCCAGCGCCGCCTCGGCCAGCTCCAGCGCCACCGTCGCGGACACCTTCACGAACCCGTCGCGGACGAACGTCTCACCATCGATCGCTGCCATGACAATCACGTTAACCACAGGCGCAACCGATTAACGGATGGCGGTATCGGCGCGCGCGGCCTATCGGGTGTCGAGTCTCATACCCTTGACGCGCAGATCCCAAGTTCCTTTGTCAGCAGGCCATAAGCTCGCAGGGGATACGGCCATCCTTTCCCGACTGCTGGCCCTGGCGCTTCGGACGCAGTCTTTGTGCCGGGCTCGAACGCTCCGCCAAGGAGCGGTGGACTACCCGGCTTATCCACAAACCGCACCCTCACCTGGCCGGAAGCCCTCTCCACCGCAGATCAGAGGATGTGCATGAAGGGCGCTGCGTATCCACAACCGTGGTTTATGCACAGAGCGGGATTCGGTCCGGCGCGCCTGAGCCCGTCCAAATGATCCTGGGGCCTCGATTCCTCATCGAGCCCTAGGAGGGCATCTGTGATCACGATGCTCGTCACCACCGTCCTTGTCACGGGGGCGGCCCTTTCCGGAGGTTCCGGCGAGGGCGTTCCGCGCCTGCCTGCCGGCCGATGCGCGCAGGTCCGCTGGCTTCCCGGCCTCGAACCCCCCGCAGGGTCACGAAGTCTCCACCCGGTCCGCCGGCACCACGCCTCCTCGTCACCGTGGTTCCAAGCCGCCCCAGTGGCCTGGTCCGACGCGGCGCTTCCCCGCTGGTCCGACACCGCTCTGCCACGCTGGTCCGACGCTGCTCTCCACAAGTGGCTCGACGCCATCCCCACCCGGCTGCCCGCCAAGCCGCCCATCCACTGGCGAGTCACCATCCCGGCACCGTCGCGACAGGTCGCCTCCGCCTGGCTCCGAAACCTCGCCACCGGCCCGGCAACCACCATCTGCGACGACACGATTAGTACCGCTGCTTCAGCCAACCCCTCGAAAGTCCATCCCAGCCACCGCTCCGAGGGCGGTCCTCTCCACTCGCCTCAAGCTTCTGAACCCCCACTGTCCACCACACCACCCCCGCGATCCACTCCAGGGGCACCTCGGCACCAGATAGATCCACACGGCTCACCGGGCGCACGCATGTGGTCCTGGCCCACCCATGGCCGGGGCCCCGGCGGAACGGACGGACATGAGAACGACGACGAGACCCTCGCCCGAATCCACCAACCCGCACGCACCGAGGAGCACCTGCAGCCTCCCTTGACCTCCAGCACCGCCCGGTCGCGCGATGGGGTGTCGGGGGCGGCGGCTGCGAAGGCCGCCTCCACCTCTCGGTCACGCCAGGCGGTGTCCGGGGTGATCGCCGCGACCGCCGCGCTTCGCCAGCTTGGTACGCCGTACGTCTGGGGTGGAGGGTCCGTGACCGGGGCGACGCGTGGCGGCTTCGACTGTTCCGGGCTGGCCCTCTATGCCTGGGCTCGGGCGGGTGTCTCGCTTCCTCACTACACCGGCAGCCAGTTCACCAAAGGCACCAAGATCCCCTTCTCGAAGCTCAGGCCAGGAGATCTCGTCTTCTTCGGTGGCGGCAGCGGCGATCCCACCCACGTGGGCATCTACCTCAAAGACGGAGTGATGGTGCACGCGCCCAAGTCTGGCGACGTGGTGCGCAAGGTCGACTTCGCCCACTCTCTCTACTACCGTTCGCGCTACCGTGGCGCGATCCGCCCGGGAAAATGAATCCCCACCCACAGAGCAGGCACGGTCCTTCCTTTACGAGGCACGGGTATGCCCAGCGAGACATAGCGCGCGCCGGAAACGGCCTGTGTGTCGCTTGCCAGCCTGATGGGACCACCCAGTTGCCACGAGGAAGGGACCACCTGGTCGTGTAGTCGATCATAATGATCTCCCTCAGTTCGTCCC